>JANNWE010000388.1:0-24058 GCA_031414675.1 Cytophagaceae bacterium | reverse complement strand
GCTGACTGATGATGCGAAATTAGAGCCCAATGATGTCTTATCGGCTGGGATTTATCATAAAATGGGTTATAAAGGCTCACCTATTGCGCATTTAATGATGGGTGAAAATGATAATACGTATGGATATTTAGTTGGTGAACCCCATAAAGGGTTGAATTATATGTTTCAAATGATGAATGAAGCTCGTGTGGGAGTGGGCATGAATGCGGCCGCCATAGGAACTGCAGCTTATTATGCTTCTTTAGCTTATGCTAAAGAAAGACCTCAAGGCAGAAAAATAAATGATAAAAATGCGAATCAACCTCAACAAAAAATTATTGTTCATGCCGATGTAAAACGAATGTTGCTCTTCCAGAAATCTGTGGTTGAGGGATCATTAAGTTTACTCTTATTTTGTAGTAAACTTGCCGATTTAGCTCATGCAGCTGAAGGGAAAGTTAAGGAGGATGCCGCACTTCTTTTGGATTTTTTAACTCCAGTTGCTAAATCTTACCCTTCCGAAATGTGTTGTTTAAGCACTTCGGCAGCAGTTCAAATATTAGGGGGTGCTGGCTACACCGCCGATTTTCCTGTGGAGCAATTTTATAGAGAAGCTCGTATTCATCCCATACACGAAGGCACAACTGGTATTCATGGGATAGATCTTTTGGGCCGAAAAATGGCTTTTAATGAAGGCAAAGCGGTATTTTTATTTTTTCAGGAAGTGCAAGAAACTATCAAAAGAGCTACTGATAAAGATTTAAAAATTAAGGCAGATTATCTAGCTTCAATACTAATTAAGTCACAAAAAGTCATTGGAAATTTAATGAGAAAATCTGCAATAGATGTCGAAATTTATTTAGCCGACGCAACACTTTTTTTAGAGGCTATTGGACTCATAGCCATTTCTTGGCAATGGTTAGATCAGGCTATAATTGCAAAGCAAAAATTAGAAAATGCCATTGCATCAGACCAAAATTTTTACAATGGAAAAGTGGCCACAGCGGATTACTATTTTGAATATGAATTGGTAAAAATTCACGGTTTGCTTGAAAGACTTAATAGCGAAAATCCAATAACAGTAAATATGAAAGAAGAATGGTTTTAATTCTCAATTAAAAAAAAGGATTTTAACTATAAATTCTCAAATTTTTATTAATTTTAAAAAATCTTAAATACCAATTCGAATGAAAAAAATATTTTTTGTATTAGCATTGTTAGTTTCTTTTGGTTCCATAGGCCAAAAAGGCAAATGGGTAAATTTGTTTGATGGGAAGACCACAAATGGATGGCATACTTGGAAAGAAACTAGCGTTAAAGGGTGGCATGTAATGAGCGGAGTTTTAATGACCCATGGTAAGAATGGAGACTTAGTGACGGACAAAGAATACGGAGACTATATTTTGGAATTTGAATTTAAGGCAGCTCCAAAAGGAAATAGTGGTTTGGTTTACAAAGTTATTGAGGATGTAAATAATAAGGAATTGAAATCAACCTATACGAGTGGTCCAGAATATCAGATTATAGATGATGCCAATTACCCAGACAAGATAACAGATAAACAAAAAACAGGAGCCAATTATGACATTACTCCTCCGTTTAGTTTAACTGCTGTAAAACCAGCAGGAGAGTGGAATAAAGGAAAAGTTGTTATTAAGAATAATAGAATTGAACATTTTTTAAATGGCATAAAAGTAGCAGACTATGAATATGGAAGTGTGAAGTGGGCAGATGATGTAGCAGGTAGTAAATTTGCTAATTGGCCATATGCAAAAGCCCATCCTAAAGGAAAAATAGCTCTTCAGGATCACGGAGATATGGTTTCTTTTAGGAAAATTAGAATCAAAGAATTATAATAATAAGGCCGAAAGGCCTTATTTAGTTTAACCCTGAAGTTATGGAGCTACTTGTTAAAAAGTTATTGGAAGAAAAAATAATATCCAAGGAAAAAGGGGATAAAATTTTGGAATTTGAAGCCAAGAAGCCTCTTTCAATTTATTGGGAATTGCGTTCTTTGTTATTTTTAGGAATTTCTTGTTTGAGTACAGGGCTTGGCATTTTAATCTATCAAAATATAGATACTATAGGCCATGGGGTTTTGATTGCTCTAATTGCAATTCTCTGTGGTTTTTGTTTTTGGTATGCCTATAAAAATAACTTAGCTTTTTCCTGGGCAAAAGTATCAAACCCTAAGTATTTATCCCATTTTGCACTTTTGGGAAGTTGCGTTTTATTTTTGATTTTAGAAGGATACTTGCAATTTCAATATGCTATTTTTGGAAATTCTTATGGCTTGGCTACGTTTGTTCCTGCAGTTTTATTTTTATTTTTTGCTTACTTTTTCGATCATCAGGGAGTGTTATCTATGGGTATTACCGCCTTGGGTACTTGGCTAGGATTAACGGTTTCTCCTAAAAGTATACTTTCTACATTTGAAATTAATGACAATTATCTCATTCATATTGGGATTGTTTTTGGTTTATTTTTGATTTTAGTTGGTTGGTTTAGTGAATGGAAGCACAAGAAAAGTCATTTTGCATTTTCTTTTTATTTGTTTGGAGCCAATCTTTGTTTTATAACTTTGTTAACCGCACTTTTTAGTTTTAATTTAAAATTTGTGTATTTCTTCTTTATAGTATTATTAAGTGTTCTTTGTGTTTTTCATGCGAGGCAAACCAAATCCTATTTGTTGCTATTGATGGGGGTAGTTTATGGTTATGTTGGATTGAGCTATTTCATTTTTCATAATTTAAGTAATGACGCTGCTCTTACTTTTGGGTATCTTTATTTTAGTGTTTCCTGTGGCTTGATTGTTTATTTTCTGTTCAATGTGAAAAGAATTTTGGGAATTAAAAAAGAAGAAAATCTATGAAGGCATATTCAGAAAATTGGGTTGAAAATTTGAAGTTCAAATCAAAACTAAATTCGTGGTTTAAAAGTGGTCAGTTAAATCAAGAAGAACTAAGTAAAGGCAATGAATATTTTAAGGAAGATTTTTATAAACCTAATTGGTTTATTTTGATTGGATTATTCCTATTTACTAATATTGCGGTATCCTTCACAACTACTTTTTTTCTTGCAATGGTGGGCATTTTAGACAATAAAATTGGATTAAGCGTTGCATTTCTTATTATTTCAGCGGGCTCTTTTATTGCCTTAGAATTTTTCATTAAAAGCAAAAACCTTTACAGGTCGGGCATAGACAATGCATTGTTATATTTGGCTTTAGGATTTTTCTATTCCAGCATTTTATTATTTTTTGATTTTTCATTACCATTTTATTATTATCCTCTTCTTTTATTTTTTATTTTGATTCCTGCATTTATTCGCTACGCCGACCCTTTAGTGGCTATAGCAATGTTTTTTAGTTTTTTTGTGTTCGTATTTTTGTTTGCTACTACATTCTCTATTGGTAAAACTATACTCCCTTTTTTGTTGATGTCGCTAGCAGCCTCAATTTTTTTTATCTCAAAAAGCAGATTATTTTCTTTTTATTTTGAAGATGTACAACAAATTATTAAAACGCTTTCTTTGATTGTTTTTTATTTAGCTGGAAATTATTTAGTGGTGAGAGAGGCAAATGCTGTTCTAAACAATAATTCACCATCCATAGAAATACCGTATGGCATTTTGTTTTGGGTTTTTACTTTTTGTATTCCTTTTGTCTATATTTATAATGGGATACAAAAAAAAGATCGAAAATCTATCATTATTGGTCTTTTGGCTTTCGGTTTTAGTATTTTCACATTTCGATACTATCATTCTGTTTTACCTTTAGAATGGGCTTTAACTTTGGGTGGATTAGTTTTAATTGGGTTTTCTATTTTTGTTTTAAAATATTTTAAAACGCCAAAATTCAATTTAAGTTCTGAAGCTTCAGAAGCAAATAAATTTAGTAAGTTAGAATCCATTCTTGCAGCTCAAGCTTTTCAGGCAAACTCCACTTCTAGCGATACTTTAAAAATGGGTGGAGGAGATTTTGGTGGCGGAGGTTCGGAGCAATCATATTGATTTTTAGAAAGGTTTGGGCATATGTACAAACTATTTAAGTATAGACATTCCCGCAATATTATTTTCTTTTTTAATCCTTCTTTTTTTTGTTTTTGAAGAAACGGTTTTTATAAAAAAATAGGTGTAAAAAAAAAGAGCCAGAAGGCTCTTTCATTGAAATTTGGAAAATTCATTTTTTTTAGGCTTCCCCCATTGGCCCTCCAAAGTTCATTGGAAACGGAATGGGGTCGCTAGATTGACGAATCTCGCCAAAATTTGTTTCGTATTTGTTAATATTATCCTGTAATGCCAACAATAATCTTTGGGCATGTTCAGGTGTTAATATTACCCTAGATTTTACTTTTGCTTTTGGGACTCCTGGCATTAATCTTATAAAATCTAAAACAAACTCCGAATTTGAATGAGCTATCATTACCAAATTGGCATACACTCCCTCGGCCATTTCCTCTGAGAGTTCGATATTTATTTGATTTTCTTCTTCTTCCATAATTTAAAAATTTTGTTGATAATAAACTATAAGCAGTACAACAAAAATGTGTACGGGTTAATTTCAATTCCTGATAGTTAAGCAAATACCAACAAATCTAAATATTCTTTGTCGATTTGTAAAATTTATTTAAAATATCTTATTTAAAGGCTTTTAATAAAATATTCGTTTATTTTTTTGCCAAATATCCCTTTTTTTGTTAATATTTTGACTCATAAGTCATTATTTTATAATTTCTTAAACTATTGAGGCCTAAAAATTTCTTGTTCCACATTTTTTTTTATAATTTTGCACCCCGAAACGGAAAACAATTATTCTGGAAAAACCCTGAATAGTAGATATTCAGAAAAACAATTATATAAATGGCTCGTGATTTAAAATTTACAAGAAACATTGGTATTGCCGCACACATCGATGCTGGTAAAACCACCACTACAGAGCGTATTCTTTATTACGCAGGTGTTAATCACAAGATAGGTGAGGTGCATGACGGCGGTGCCACCATGGACTGGATGGAGCAAGAGCAAGAAAGAGGTATTACTATTACTTCTGCTGCTACAACTGTTGGTTGGAAATACAGAGATAATGATTATCATATTAATATCATTGATACTCCAGGACACGTAGATTTTACGGTTGAAGTGAATCGCTCATTAAGAGTTTTAGATGGTTTAGTTTTTCTTTTTAGTGCTGTTGATGGAGTTGAGCCGCAGTCTGAGACCAACTGGAGACTTGCTAACAACTATAATGTGGCTCGTTTGGGCTTTGTAAATAAAATGGACCGTTCGGGTGCCGATTTCTTAAACGTGTGCAAGCAAGTTAAAGAAATGTTAGGTTCAAACGCTGTTCCACTACAATTACCAATTGGAGATGAAGAAAACTTTAAAGGGGTAGTTGATTTAATCAATAACCGCGGTATGGTTTGGAATGAATCCGATAAAGGAATGACCTATCAAGAAGTTCCGATTCCAGCTGATATGTTAGAAGATGTGGCTTTTTGGAGAGAGAATCTTTTGGAAGCTGTAGCTGATTACGATGAGACTTTGATGGAAAAATTCTTCGATGATCCAAATTCTATCACTGAAGATGAAATTATTGCCGCCTTAAGAGCAGCAGTAATAGACATGAAGATTGTGCCAATGCTTTGTGGTTCGTCTTTCAAAAACAAAGGCGTTCAAACTATGCTTGACTTGGTAATGGCTCTTTTACCATCTCCAATGGACAGAGACGGAATTAGAGGAACCAATCCTGATACAGGCGCGGAAATTGTTCGTCAACCCGATGTAAATGAACCTTTTGCTGGCCTAGCTTTTAAAATTGCAACCGATCCATTTGTAGGGCGTTTGTGTTTTGTTAGATCTTACTCTGGAAGACTTCCTTCAGGTTCATATATTTTAAATAACCGTTCTGGAAACAAAGAGCGTATTTCTCGTATTTTCCAAATGCATGCCAATAAGCAAAATCAGATAGATGCTTTGGAAGCTGGCGATATTGCGGCTGTGGTAGGTTTTAAAGATATTAAGACTGGAGATACCCTTTCTGATGAAAAACATCCAATCGTTTTGGAATCAATGGTATTCCCGGAGCCTGTTATTGGATATGCAATTGAACCTAAGAAAACAGCGGATCAAGATAACTTCTCGAAAGCCATAACCAAACTTATTGAGGAAGATCCAACATTGACTGTTGAAACCAATATAGAAACAGGACAGACAATCATGAGAGGAATGGGTGAGCTTCACCTAGAAATTATTATTGATCGTATGCGTCGTGAATTTAAAGTAGAAATTAATCAAGGTGCACCACAAGTAGCTTACAAAGAAACATTTACAAAAACCATTGAGCACCGCGAAGTATATAAGAAGCAGTCGGGTGGTAGAGGTAAATTTGCCGACATTGTGTTTGAATTTGGGCCAAGAGATGACGACGAGGAAGGAAAAGAAAAGAAAATTGGTTTACAGTTTGTAAATAATATCGTAGGTGGGGTTATTCCTCGTGAATTTATTCCTGCTATTCAAAAAGGGTTTGAAGAAGCTATGAAAACGGGGCCTTTGGCTGGTTTCCCTGTTGATTCATTTAAAGTTAGAGTTTATCATGGTTCTTTCCACGATGTCGATTCAGACTCATTATCTTTCGAATTAGCGGCTCGTATGGGCTTTAGAGAAGCTGGAAGACTTGCAGGTGCTAAATTGTTGGAGCCAATAATGGCCATTGAAGTTCTTACCCCTGACGAGTATACAGGACCAATTACTGGTGACTTGAACCGTAGAAGAGGAATGATGAAAGGTATGGATACGAAAGCGGGTTCTCAGGTGATAAAGGCTGATGTGCCTTTGTCAGAAATGTTCGGATATGTTACAGACCTCCGTACTATGTCTTCTGGGCGTGCTACAGCAAACCTTACCTTCTCTCATTACGATTTTGTGCCTAGCAATATTGCAGATGAAGTAATTAAGAAGGAAAAAGGAAATTAAAAAATAGTTTTAATAATACTTTTCTAGATAAAGCAACTTTCAGTTATGGAAGTTGCTTTTTTCAGTTATAGGATTTGACAATCTTTGAATTTTACATATACTTTATGAAAAGTTTTTAGGTTTGGCTTCCGTTTCTAAACATTTTTGACATTAAAAAAAGCCCCAGAATTCCAGGGCTTCGAGTTTTAAAGTAAGGTTTATTGAATATCTTAAGAATAAGAATTTAACATTACTGGCATTACCAGCATTAATATATCTTCGTTTATTTCTTTTTCAGATGGAATAATCAAGCCAGCTCTGTTTGGCATTGAAAGCTGTAAAGTAATAGAGGGGGAGCTAATGTTTCCCAGCATCTCTGCCAAGAACTTTGCATTAAATCCAATTTCCATTTCTTCTCCCGTGTATTCACATTCAATTTTTTCAACTGCTTCATTAGAATAATCCAGGTCTTCAGCAGAAATGGTTAGTTCATCAGAAGTTATTTTAAGTCTAATTTGGTGCGTAGTTTTGTTTGAGAAAATAGCGATTCTTTTTAGAGAGCTTAAAAATTTTGCTCTTTCAATTACCATAGAGTTTGGGTTAACTTTAGGAATTACGTTTTCATAATCAGGATAACGCTCATCTATTAACCTACATATCAATTTAATATTTTTAAAACTGAAAAAAGCATTTGAGTTACTAAATTCAGTAATAACAGGCACCGTTTCCGAAGGCAAAGAAGTTTTAATTAAGTTCAAAGCTTTTCTTGGCAAAATCATGGTAGTTGGCGTAGCTGATTTAATATCTTCTCTCCGATACCTAATCAATCTATGGCCATCAGTAGCTACAAACGTGGTAGAATCTTCGTTGATATCGATGTAAACTCCAGTCATGGCAGGCCTAAGGTCATCACTGCTTGTGGCAAACAATGTATTGTTTATAGCAGAAGCCAAAATATGCGAATCTAACTCAATATTAAAACTTCGATTTACTTGAGGAGGTTTTGGAAAATCCATAGGGTTTTCACCCGCTATTTTGAATCTACCATTAGAAGTAATTATCTCTATTCCAAAGGTTTCATTGTTGATATTGAAAGAAATAGGCTGCTCAGGTAAACTTCTCACGGTTTCCATTAACAATTTTGCAGGTATTGCAACAGATACCGTTTCGTCGGAATCTACAACTAAATCAGCTACCATTACAGTTTGTAAATCAGAAGCTGTAACAGTAAGCAAAGTTTTATCAAGTTCAAAAAGAAAGTTTTCTAAAATTGGTACCAAAGGATTAGGTGCAATAACGCCACTAATGCTTGAAAGGGTTTTTAAGAGTTCTGTCGAAGAAACTACAAACTTCATGTTGTTCAGTTTTGTATGATTTTTATATATAAGACTATTAGCGTTGGCAAAGTTAGCAAAAGACTGCAAATATTAAGAATTCTTGTCCCTTTTTTTACTAAATCAATTAAAACCTTTATTCTTTCTTTTTAATTTTTCTTTTTTTAATTCGTCATCTAACACAATAAATTCTGTAGGAGAGACCAATGATTTTAGCTGCACTAACCCGTCTTCTGCATATTCAAATAGCGACAAATCCATTGCTTTTTTTACATATGTTTTCCAGATTAAGGAAGAACTTGAATTTAGCTCTGTGGCATAAAATACAATATTGTAAGCCTCTAAACTTTTTTTGTTTATACTTAAAAAATCAGAAACCTCTTTTATTAAATACGGATTTAGCGGCCCTTTATTTAGCGTATTTTGGTAATTTAGTAGTGTTAACTTTTCATTTAAAATTTCCTTTGCTTGATCTTGAAGTGAAGCTTCTAAATATTGCTTGTATTTTTCCGAATTTAGTAAATTAGCAGAAGTGCTATCACCCGCAGCTTTGAGTCTATTTAAAGATTCTTTTAAAACGCCTTCTTTAAAAAGCCAAAGACCAAGGTTTTTATTATAAATGTTTTTATATTTTACTTCTGCATTTGCTAGAAGAGTTAATTGTTTTAAACCTTCCAATTTGTTCTGTCTAAAATAGTTTTGACATGCAAATGCCCAGCTTAGTTCCTCAAAAAATTGGTCGTTTTCCGGTTTTTGTTGAAGATTTCTGAAAGTTTTTGCATTTACTTCAGTTTTGTTTTCACACAAGGCATTTGTAATAGTGTTTAACAAATAAGCTGCTCTACTAACATCTAAAATAGAGTCTTGTTCAATTTCAAATTTCTCAATGCTTATTTTATTATTTAAAATTTTATCTATCGCACTTAAGTTAGCTTTAAAAGAATAAGAGTTTTGAGGTTTCGCAAGATTTGCCATTTCTTGCAATTTGTTGACTTTTGCGTTTTCTATCCAAAAGGATAAGAAATTACTGTTTTCTACTTCACATGAATTACAATTTAATTGTGCCTTATTTAGGTTTATCAAAATGCTGTCGGTGAGATTGGATTTTGATTGTAAATATGCTAAATTGGTTAACAGCTTACTTTCGGTTGGGTATTTTTTTAAGCCTTCTTGTAAAGCAAATAGTGCATCGAAATACATATTTTCAGTTTCTAAGCTTGCACTTAATCCCGCAAAAGAGAAAGGACTTGGATTAGTTTGATTTGCTTGTTTAAAGAAAAAAGCCGCATTAATTCTATCTTTTTGGCTTAATGCCATAGATGCTAAAGAAATGTTGGCTTTGTGATTGTATAAATGATAATGCGTAGAAATTTTATAAAAGGTTTCAGCAGATTTTAGGTCGCCTTCTTCCAAATAAAAGTCAGCTATAGCATTGTTATAAGCGGCATTTACTAAATAATAGGAATAGTAATTGTTGACCGAGAACAAGAATCCTATTATAAACACTGCAGCAATACGGGATAAAATTAAACGACTAAATGGGGATTTATAAAGTACTTTTTGCACATCTAAGCCATTTTTAAACAGTTGTAAAAAGTTAATCAAAACATAAATAAAAAAACAAATTCCCATAGCTAATTGGCTAAAAGAAACTAAGTCTTCCATAAGTTCAATTAAAGCGTCATTGGCAGTAGCATACCCAAATGCGAATGTTCCAGTTGTCGTCAAAGCCAAGCCTAAATACATCCAAACACCAGAGCGATTATAACTAAACCATTCTCTTTGTTGTACTATTTTTTTGAAGCCCCAAATCCCTAAAAATAAATTAATAATAAATAGCACTAGTGGGTGAATTATGAATGAACTGGCTTCAATAATTTTTATTCTTTCAAAATATATCAACACAACATTTGCCAAATACACTATGGATACAATTAAAAATTGTATAAGTGAACTTTTTGTTTTTATAGAGTTTTTAGAAACTAACCAAACCAAACTCGCAAAAATTTCATGGGATACTAGGAAAATAAAGATGGCCGATAGGGCGAGCATTCCGATAAGACCGTAGGCTGCAATTGATAGAATAGGTTGATTAATTAATGAAAATTTTAGTAAAATAATAAGTAAAGCTACTGTTACAATTGTCCAAAGTCCAAGAATTTGAAGTGTGGAAAGTTTATTTTGATAGATATTCGAGAAATAGTAAGTAAGTCCAAAAACAATAAAAGCTAGAAAAAAAGCGAAGGAATTAGTAGCTAAAAAGGCATTTTCTAGTCTTAGCGAAATAAGAAAACTTGCGGAAGCTAAGGCACCAGCCAGAAACCAGATACCTTTTAAACGAGAAGTTCCAATTAAGATAAAAAGTAAACCAAAGAGTCCAGAAAACAACAAAACATGATAAGCAATGGTATTTATTTTTACTAAAGAAGGAAGGTAGTGTTCTTTAATATACCAAATGGGAGACGAAGAGGAAAACATTAAATTGCCATCAGTTGAGAAATTTGAACTAATGACCTTTTCCTTCATTTCACTTAAAACATCCCAATGGAGTACATTCTCAAGGCCTAAATAATTGGAATACAGCAGATAAAGTAATAATACAAACAAAATGGAAATGCTTATTAAAAAAGGAATTTTTTCCTTGTTTACCCATGTTCTCCAAAAATTTGAATATTCGTTCATGAAAGTTTATTTTTTTATTTATATTATTATTAATGGCAAAATAAAAATAAATTCAAAATTCAAAATGCTTAATATGGCTATTTGCTATATTTGTCAAATTTTTACCTTTGATTTTTTATTATGACTATACATAAAGAAGGAACAGCCTCCTTAATCATTTCTGCAATTACTCTGGCATTATTATATGCTATTGTAAAACATTTTACGCCCGATCAAGATATTTTACACAACGTAATTTTTGGAATTTGCTTGTTCTTTTTTTTGGTAGTTTTGCAATTCTTTCGCAAACCTACAAGAAAAACCCCAATTAATCCAAATCATATTATTGCTCCAGCGGATGGGAAAGTAGTAGTGATAGAAGAAGTGATTGAAACGGAATATTTTAAGGGCCCTAGAAGGCAAGTCTCTATATTTATGTCGCCAATAAACGTTCACATAAACTTTAATCCTCTTTCTGGAATTGTCTCTTATTTTAAATATCATCCAGGTAAGTATTTGGTTGCCTGGCATCCTAAAAGTAGCACAGAAAATGAAAGAACTACCGTTGTGACTAAGCACGAAAATGGCACCGAGGTTTTGTTTAGACAAATAGCTGGAGCTATGGCCAGAAGAATATGTTGGTATGTGAAAGAGGGGGATATTGTAAAACAAGGTGAGGAGTTTGGCTTTATTAAATTTGGCTCAAGAGTAGATATTTATTTGCCTTTAAATGCTAAAATTTTAGTCAACTTAGAAGACAGGCCGGTTGGTGGGGAAACCGTAATTGCTGAATTGGCATAAGAAAGGTTTGGATGTTTTTCTTTACTTTCGTTTGAATTAAATGACCTTTTATGCTTCTTCCTTATTTTAATAGTAAATATATAGAAGCAGGACTCGATGAGGCCGGCCGAGGCTGTCTGGCAGGCCCAGTGATGGCGGCGGCAGTAATTTTACCTAAAGATTATGAGCATCCATGGCTCAATGACTCAAAACAACTCAGCAAAGACCAAAGATTAGAACTTCGTTCAGAAATAGAAAACAGTGCATTAGTATGGGCTGTTGCAGAAGCTTCGAATCAAGAAATTGACCAAATCAACATATTAAAAGCCAGCTTTTTAGCAATGCACCGAGCCGTAGATAAAATTTCTGAAAAAATTATACCAGAGCATTTATTGGTTGATGGAAACAGGTTTATACCTTATCCACAGATTTTACATACTTGCATCATAAAAGGGGACGCAAAATATTTAGCTATAGCGGCAGCTTCAATTTTGGCAAAAACCTATCGTGACGAACGCATGGAAGTATTGGCTCAAGAGTATCCAAGATATAAATGGCAACAAAACGCGGGTTACCCAACTATATTTCATAGAAAGGCTATTTTAGAGTTTGGATATAGCCCTTATCATCGTTTAACTTTTAAAGTGAGGGTGTAGTTTAATGTTACTTAAAATAGGAATTTGTTTAATTTGATACTTCTTTTGTTTGTTGGCAAGGTCAATGTCTATTTGTTTTTAATTTATGTAAAATTAGCTTGTGTCACAAGGTAGGACTTATATTTCTAAAGCTTTGAGGATGACTTGTATCAATAATTTTGTCCTACGTTTAAATTAGTTTTGAAAACCTATACAATTTTATTTTACTGCATTTTTATCAATTACTTTTAATGCTGTAGTTATATAAAATAAAACTACTAATCCTTTAATTTATAGGTTTCTTAAACTTTGATTTTGACTCCTAATTTCATTATCAATATATTTTGAAAAAAACTTTTGAAATAAAAAATCAATTTCTTACCTTTGCAGTCCATTTTGGGCAGCTTGTCTTTTATGGCTTAGTTTTTCTCTGTCTCTTGTCATATTATCAATATGTTAGGCTTCCCCTGAGGAGTAAGAGAAAAACTTCGGAGAATCGGATGAACATTTAAGCAGACTTCTTTTGAATGTGACTAAAAAGAAGAAAATTTAGATTGAGTTCGTTAGTTCGTATTTCTCAAAATTTAAAATTTCAAAACAATGGCGAAAGACATCGCAGGATACTTAAAATTACAAGCCAAGGGTGGTCAAGCTAACCCTGCACCTCCGATTGGTCCAGCTTTAGGTTCGAAAGGTGTTAATATCATGGAGTTCTGTAAGCAATTTAATGCTAGAACTCAGGATAAAATGGGCCAAGTGGTACCAGTATTAATCACATATTATACTGACAAATCATTTGAGTTCGTTATTAAGACCGCTCCTACCGCAGTGTTGTTAATCGAAGCATCGAAAGTTAAGAAAGGTTCAGACCAGCCCAACCGTAATAAGGTAGGGTCGGTAACTTGGGATCAAGTTAAAACCATCGCTGAAACTAAAATGCCAGATTTAAACTGCTTCACTATAGAGTCGGCTATGAAGATGATTCAAGGTACAGCTAACAACATGGGCATAACTATTTCAGGTCCAAGTCCTTTTTAATTAATTTAAACAAATGGGAGTTTTGCCTCGAGCAAGACGTTAATTACCAAAATTATGGCTAGAATAAGCAAAAAAAGAAAAGAGGCTTTATCAAAGTTTGATGCGACAAAATCGTACAGCTTGGTAGAAGCCGCTGAAATCTTGAAACAAATCTCTTACACAAAATTTGACTCTTCCATTGATATAGACGTTAGATTAGGTGTTGATCCTCGTAAAGCAGATCAAATGGTTCGTGGAGTTGTAGCACTTCCTCACGGAACTGGAAAAACTGTTCGTGTTTTAGTACTTTGTTCACCCGACAAGGAAGAAGAAGCTAAAGCGGCAGGAGCTGATTTCGTAGGTCTTGATGAGTACATTTCAAAAATCGAAAAAGGTTGGACTGATATCGACGTAATCATTACCATGCCTACTGTTATGGCCAAGTTAGGGCGTTTAGGTAAAGTATTGGGCCCTCGTGGTCTTATGCCTAATCCAAAGTCTGGTACTGTAACCTTAGAAGTTGGAAAGGCAGTGAGAGAAGTAAAAGCCGGTAAAATTGACTTTAAAGTTGATAAAACTGGAATTATTCACGCAGGTATTGCAAAGGTTTCTTTCGACGCTACTAAAATAGCTGATAACGCAAATGAGATTATCCAAACATTGGTTAAGCTTAAACCGTCTTCAGCAAAAGGCACATATGTAAAAGGCATTTCATTGTCTAGTACTATGAGTCCTGGAATACAGATTGACAAATCAACTATAATAGGATTGTAATCATGAGAAGAGAAGAAAAAGCAATTATCATTCAAGATCTTAGCGAGAAGTTTGCAAACATTCCTTATTTCTATATCACCGATGCTAGCGGTATGTCTGTTGCGAAAACCAACAAACTAAGACGTTTGTGTTTTGAAAAAGGTATAGAGTACTTGGTAGTGAAAAACACACTTATTGAAAAAGCTCTTGAAACCCTCGACACGGATTACACGTCTTTCAACGAGTCAGTTCTTAAAGGATTCTCGGGCATAATGTTTCATCCTGAAAATGGAAAAGCAGCAGCTCAGTTAATCAAAGCATTCCTTAAAGAAAACAAAGATTCAATCAAGCTTAAGGGAGCTTCAATAGACGGCGGATTGTTTGTTGGTCACGACCAATTAGACGCTCTGACTAACTTGAAATCTAAAGCTGAAATGATTGGCGAAGTAATCGGACTACTACAGTCGCCTGCTAAAAATGTACTTGGTGCATTGCAGAGTGGTGGTCACAAATTATCAGGTATCCTTAAAACCCTTTCGGAGAAAGAGGCAGCCTAAAAAAATCATTTGGAGATTGCAAGGTGCAGTTTTCCTTAAAAATTAGTTTAAAATAAAAAAAATATAGAAATGGCAGATTTGAAAGCATTCGCTGAACAATTAGTTAATTTAACTGTTAAAGAAGTAAATGAATTAGCAGCAATTCTTAAGGATGAGTATGGAATTGAGCCTGCGGCCGCTGGTGCTGTAATGGTAGCTGGTCCTGCTGCTGCGGAAGCAGAAGTAGTTGCAGAGCAAACAGCATTTGACGTTATTCTTAAATCAGGTGGAATTAATAAACTACAGGTAGTGAAATTAGTTAAAGACCTTACAGGTTTAGGATTGAAAGAAGCTAAAGAATTAGTAGATTCTTCTCCGAAAGCTTTGAAAGAGGGTATCGCTAAAGACGAAGCTGATGCACTTAAGAAGCAATTAGAAGAAGCAGGTGCCGAAGTAGAAATTAAATAATTTCTATTAAGTATATCAATCAGACTCTGGTCAGATCTCAGGATTTTGGCCGAGTCTTTTTGTCGTTTTTGAATACCGCACTTATCAACACACATATAACATTTCGATATTTTAAAATATCAACTGAGAATTTTCTCAAAAAAAATTTTTACCCGATACACTTCTGTTTTTCGCGGGACAGTAGAAAAGGGGTAAAATATTTTTCTTCACTGCGATTTTTTGATATGCCTCTGATCTTCAATTGATTATGCAGCAAGTAATTTAAATTTTTTTGAACATTTTAAACAATTTAAAACCTTGAAATTGACAGAAACCGGAAGGAAGTCCTTTGCAAGCGTTCAGCCCGTACTTGAGTATCCTGACTTTTTGGATATACAGTTGCAATCTTTTACCGAATTTTTCCAGATTGATACCCCAGCCGAAAGCCGTAGAGCAGAAGGTTTGTATCAGACATTCATGGACAATTTTCCGATTGCCGACTCTCGGGAGAACTATGTTCTAGAGTTCGTTGATTACACAATCGACCAACCAAAATACTCTGTAGATGAGTGTATCGACAGAGGTTTAACCTACTCAGTCCCACTTAAAGCAAAGTTAAGATTGCTTTGTAACGACTCTGATAATGAGGAATTTGAAACCATTGAACAAGAAGTATTCTTGGGAAATATTCCCTATATGACTGGCCGAGGTTCATTCGTTATTAATGGAGCAGAGCGTGTTATTGTTTCACAATTGCACCGTTCACCAGGTGTGTTTTTCTCCATGAGTAAGCACACAAACGGAACAAAATTGTACTCAGCTAGGGTAATACCGATGAAGGGTTCTTGGATCGAATTCTCTACAGACGTAAACAACGTCATGTATGCATATATCGACCGTAAGAAGAAGTTCCCAGTAACTACCTTACTTCGTTCTATTGGATATGGAACAGACAAAGACATCTTAGATTTATTTGGTCTTTCTGAAGAAGTAACGGCCACCAAAGAAAATTTGAAAGGCGTAGTAGGCCGTAGATTGGCCGCTAGAGTTTTAAAAACATGGACAGAAGATTTCGTAGATGAAGACACCGGTGAGGTGGTTTCAATAGATAGAAACGAAATTATTTTAGAAAGAGATTCAGTAATTTCTGAAAATGATTTAGCATTAATTTTAGATACAGAACAAAAATCTATCATCCTTCATAAGGAAGACGCCAACGTTTCTGAATTTAATATAATTTATAATACTTTACAAAAAGATAGCTCAAACTCTGAAAAAGAGGCCGTTGAGCAAATCTATCGCCAGTTAAGAAATACCGAAGCACCAGATGAGGCCACAGCACGTGAAATCATTCAAGGTTTGTTTTTCTCAGAAAAAAGGTATGACCTTGGCGAGGTAGGAAGATACAGAGTAAACACAAAGTTGAATCTTACTACAAGTTTAGAAACCAGGGTTTTAACAAAAGAAGACATTATCTGTATTGTTAAATACTTAATAGGTCTGATTAACTCAAAGGCAGTTGTCGATGATATTGACCACCTTTCAAACAGACGTGTGCGTACAGTAGGCGAGCAGCTTTCAGGACAGTTTGGGGTAGGATTGGCTCGTATGGCTAGAACTATCAAAGAAAGAATGAACGTTCGTGATAACGAAGATTTTAAGCCTGTTGATTTGATCAACGCTCGTACTTTATCTTCGGTTATTAATTCGTTTTTTGGTACTAACCAACTTTCTCAGTTTATGGATCAAACCAATCCATTGGCTGAAATTACTCACAAACGTCGTCTTTCAGCTTTAGGGCCAGGTGGACTTTCTCGTGAAAGAGCAGGTTTTGAGGTTCGTGACGTGCACTATACACACTATGGACGTTTGTGTACTATTGAAACTCCTGAGGGTCCAAACATCGGTTTGATATCTTCACTATGTACCTATGCAAAAATCAACTCGATGGGTTTCATTGAAACTCCATATATGAAGTTGGAAAGCGGTAAAATAACTGGAAATATAGAATATTTGACAGCTGAAGAAGAAGATGGCAAGAACATCGCAATGGCTACAGCAAATATCACCGATGACGGAAACTTTAGTGTTGATTCATTGAAATGTAGATTTGAAGGAGATTTTCCTCTGAAAAGACCCGAGGAAATTGAATATATGGACATTGCCCCAAATCAAATTGTTTCAATAGCCGCTTCTTTGATTCCTGTCCTTGAACATGACGATGCCAACCGTGCCTTGATGGGCTCTAACATGCAACGTCAAGCCGTGCCTTTGCTTCGTCCAGAAGCTCCAATAGTGGGTACAGGTTTGGAAGGAAGATTAGCAAGAGATTCTCGTACACTTATTGTAGCCGATGGCGAAGGTACGGTAGAATATGTAGATGCTAATAAGATTATTGTTAATTACGAATGGTCTGAAAGTCAGAAATTAGTAAATTTTGATACGAATACAAAAATTTACAACTTAATTAAATTCAGAAGAACCAACCAAGATACTTGTATTAATCTTCGTCCTATTGTTTTGAAAGGGCAAAGTGTTAAAAAAGGGCAAATTTTGGTAGAAGGATATGCCACACAAGGTGGAGAATTGGCCTTAGGACGTAATCTTCAAGTGGCTTTCATGCCTTGGCAAGGATATAATTTTGAAGATGCGATTGTAATTTCTGAACGTGTGGTTAGAGATGATATTTTTACTTCTATTCATATTGAAGAATTTGATTTGGAAGTGAGAGATACCAAAAGAGGAGAAGAGGAATTAACAGCTGAGATACCAAACGTGTCGGAAGAAGCGGTTAAAAACTTGGATGAAAACGGTATTGTTCGTACTGGAACCCATATTAAAGAAGGGGATATCTTGATTGGAAAAATTACTCCAAAAGGAGAATCAGATCCAACTCCTGAAGAGAAACTTTTGAGAGCCATTTTTGGAGACAAAGCGGGTGATGTAAAAGATGCCTCTAAAAAAGCCTCTCCTTCATTAAGAGGAGTAATTATTGATACTAAATTGTTTTCTCGCCCAACCAAAGAGGAAAGAGTTAAGCATAAAGAAGAACTGAAAGTGTTGTCTAAAAGCCACAGCCGTTCTTTAATGGAGCTTAAAACTCTTATGATTGACAAAATGGTTGTTTTGTTAGAAGGAGAAACTTGCAATGGTGTTAAACATAAATTTGGAGAAGAATTAATTTCTTCCGGTGTTAAATTTAATAAATCGAACATCGCAAATAATTTATTTCCTGATAAAAACCCTTTCGTAGATGAAAGCTCATACAATGTTCCTGAAGAAGCTAATCTTTTAGGAGATATTATTTTGGAAGGATGGACAAACGACGAAGATAAAAATGGATTATTGGTAAGTTTGGTTAAGAACTATTTAACTAGAAGATCTGAGGTAATCGGTATTTATAAAAGAGAGAAGTTTGTTTTAGAAGTTGGAGACGAATTGCCTGCTGGAATTGTGAAATTAGCCAAAGTGTACATCGCTAAAAAACGTAAGTTGAAAGTAGGTGACAAGATGGCGGGTCGTCACGGTAATAAAGGTGTTGTGGCTCGTATTGTTCGTGATGAAGATATGCCGTTCTTAGAAGATGGATCTACGATGGACATCGTTCTTAACCCACTTGGCGTTCCTTCACGTATGAACATTGGGCAGTTATATGAGGTAGTTTTAGGATGGGCTGGAAGAAAGTTGGGACGTAAATATGCAACTCCAATTTTTGACGGTGCCACTGCAGACGAAGTTTCTGATGAACTAAAAGAAGCTGGTTTGGCAGAATACGGACGTACTCAGTTGTATAATGGTCTTACCGGTGAGCCATTTGATCAAAAAGTTACAGTGGGTATTATGTATATGCTTAAACTTGGCCACTTAGTTGATGATAAAATGCATGCTCGTTCTATTGGACCATACTCACTTATTACTCAACAACCATTGGGCGGAAAAGCTCAATTTGGTGGCCAGCGTTTTGGAGAAATGGAGGTTTGGGCTCTTGAGGCTTTTGGTGCTTCTCATGTATTGCGTGAAATCTTGACGTTAAAATCAGATGACGTGTTAGGAAGAGCTAAAGCGTATGAGGCAATTGTAAAAGGTGAAAACCTTCCAAAATCAAGTATACCAGAATCGTTCAACGTATTGGTGCATGAATTAAGAGGTCTTGCATTAGAAATCACTCTTGTTTAAGTAATTTATCATTTTCATATAAAAAATTTAGAAAATGTCATTAAAGAAAAATAAAAAGCTAAATAGCGATTTTGATAGCATAACCATCAGTTTAGCTTCTCCAGAGTCTATTTTGGAAGGTTCATATGGTGAAGTTACGCAACCAGAAACTATCAATTACAGAACCTATAAGCCTGAAATGGGCGGCTTGTTTTGTGAACGTATTTTTGGGCCAGTTAAAGACTGGGAATGCCATTGCGGTAAATATAAGAGGATTCGTTACAAAGGAATTATCTGTGATCGCTGTGGTGTAGAAGTAACTGAAAAGAAAGTTCGTCGTGAAAGAATGGGACATATCGAATTGGTGGTTCCTGTTGCTCACATTTGGTATTTTAGAAGTTTACCTAACAAAATTGGTTACCTTTTAGGCCAATCTTCGAAAAAGCTGGACCAAATTATTTATTATGAGCGGTATGTGGTTGTTCAGCCTGGTATTAAGGCCGAAGAAAGTATTTCGCAAATGGATTTTTTGACAGAAGAAGAATATTTGGACATTTTGGATAAATTGCCAAGAGAAAACCAAATGCTTCCTGACGAGGATCCAAATAAATTTATAGCAAAAATGGGAGCTGAGGCTCTTTACATGTTGCTTTCTAGGATTAAATTAGACGAATTGTCTTATGAATTACGTCATCAGGCAGCTACTGATACTTCTCAGCAACGTAAAGCAGAAGCTTTAAAAAGACTGAAAGTAGTGGAAGCGTTTAGAGATTCCAGAACAAGAATTGAAAACAGACCCGAATGGATGGTGATACGTATGGTTCCTGTAATTCCACCAGAATTACGTCCATTAGTTCCATTAGATGGTGGTCGTTTTGCCACTTCAGACTTAAATGATTTGTACAGAAGAGTAATAATAAGGAACAACCGTCTTAAAAGATTGTTGGAAATAAAGGCTCCTGAAGTAATTTTACGTAATGAAAAGCGTATGCTTCAAGAGGCTGTTGACTCTCTTTTTGATAATTCAAGAAAAGTTAATGCCGTTAGATCCGATGGTAACCGTGCATTGAAATCACTTTCTGATATGTTGAAAGGAAAGCAAGGTCGTTTCCGTCAAAATTTATTAGGTAAAAGAGTTGATTATTCTGGACGTTCTGTTATTGTGGTAGGGCCAGAGCTTAAATTACACGAATGTGGGCTTCCAAAAGATATGGCTGCCGAATTATTTAAGCCTTTTGTAATTAGAAAGTTAATTGAAAGAGGAATAGTAAAAACGGTAAAGTCTGCTAAGAAGATAGTAGATCGTAAAGATGCAGTTATTTGGGATATCCTAGAAAACGTTTTAAAAGGACACCCAGTTATGCTAAACCGTGCTCCTACTCTTCACCGATTAGGTATTCAAGCATTCCAGCCTAAATTAGTAGAAGGAAAGGCTATTCAATTGCACCCATTAGTTTGTACCGCATTTAATGCTGACTTTGACGGTGACCAGATGGCTGTTCACGTACCATTAGGCCAAGAAGCAGTAATGGAAGCCTCTGTATTGATGCTTTCTTCTCATAATATTCTTAATCCTGCCAACGGAGCTCCTATTACAGTGCCTTCACAAGACATGGTTTTGGGTTTGTATTATGTAACCAAAGGAAAGAAATCTACTCCAGAAGAAATCATTGCTGGAGAAGGCAAAACCTTCTATTCTGCTGAAGAAGTTATTATTGCTTTAAATGAAGGTCAAATTTCTAAGCATGCTAACATAAAGGTAAAAACCAAAATCAAAGATGAAAGCGGTGTTTTAGTTGAAAAAATTATAGACACGGTGGCCGGTAGAGTATTGTTCAATCAGTGCGTGCCTGAAAAAGTAGGATACATAAATGAGCTTTTAACTAAGAAAAAACTACAAGGTATTATTGGAAGGGTTTTCAAAGAAGTAAGTTTTGCTCGTACTGCCCAATTCTTAGATGAAATTAAAGAACTTGGTTTCCAATCAGCATTTAAAGGGGGACTTTCAATAGGCTTGGGTGATATCATGATTCCTGAGGAAAAGCAATCTTTGATAGCTAATGCAAGAACGGAAGTAGATGAGGTTCAAAATAACTACATGTTTGGTATTATCACCGAACGTGAACGTTACAATCAAATTATCGATATTTGGACTCGTGTTAACACACGTTTGAGAGAAACCTTATTGGCTCAGCTAGAGAATGATCGTCAAGGATTTAATCCTGTATATATGATGATGCACTCTGGTGCTCGTGGATCGCAAGAGCAAATCCGTCAGCTTGGTGGAATGAGAGGTTTAATGGCAAAACCACAGAAAAACATTGCGGGATCTGTCGGAGAAATCATTGAAAACCCTATTCTTTCCAACTTTAAGGAAGGTTTGGATGTATTAGAATACTTTATTTCTACTCATGGTGCTCGTAAAGGTTTGGCCGATACCGCATTAAAAACTGCCGATGCAGGTTATTTGACTCGTCGTTTACATGACGTAGCTCAAGATGTAGTGGTAAATGAAGTAGATTGTGGTACTTTAAGAGGTATAAATGTTTCTGCTTTAAAAGAAAACGATGATATTATTGAGCCACTTTCTGAAAGAATTTTAGGAAGAACTTCAGTTCATGATATTATTGACCCACTTACCAAAAAGTTAATTTTAGAGGCAGGAGAGGAAATTACGGAAGAAATTGCAGAGATAATTGATGAAACGTCGATTGAAACTATTGAGATTCGTTCGGCATTAACTTGCGAAACTAGAGTTGGTATTTGTGCAAAATGTTACGGAAGAAACCTAGCCTCTGGAAGAATGGTAGATGCTGGTGAGGCGGTAGGAGTAATTGCTTCTCAGTCTATTGGCGAGCCCGGTACACAGCTTACCCTTCGTACGTTCCATACAGGAGGTACAGCAATGAACATTTCAGTAGAAGCAAACTTAAAAGCAAAATTTGCCGGAAAAGTTGACTTTGACGATATCAGAACAGTTGATTCTGTAGATAAAGAAGGAAATGCGATTACAGTAGTTATTGGTAGACGTGGTGAGCTTCGTATTATAGATGTTGCTAGTAAGCAAATCTTAATTTCTAATATTGTTCCTTACGGTTCTACATTAGAAGTAAAAGACGGTCAAACTATAGCTAAAGGAGATGCAATTTGTCACTGGGATCAATTTAACGCAGTTATTCTATCAGAATTTGATGGTATTGTTGAATATGATTCAATAGAAGAAGGAATTACTTTCCGTGAAGAAGCCGATGAGCAAACAGGTTTCCGTGATAAAGTAATTACCGATTCCAAGGATAGAGCTAAAAATCCATCTATATTGGTTAGAACTGGCGATGAAGATCCTAAAGAATATAATTTACCAGTTAATGCTCGTTTAATGGTAGAGGATGGTCAGAAGATTAAATCTGGTCAAATTTTAGCAAAAATACCAAGAGCTGTGAATATGAACAGAGATATTACGGGTGGTCTTCCTAGGGTTACTGAGCTTTTTGAAGCACGTAATCCTTCTAACCCTGCTGTTGTGTCTGAAATTGACGGTGTGGTTTCTTATGGAACTATAAAGCGTGGTAATAGAGAAATCTTTGTCGAGGCAAAAGATGGTACAAAAATGAAGTATATGGTATCTTTATCGAAAATGATTTTGGTACAAGAAGGAGACTTTATACGTGCCGGAGAGCCTCTTTCAGATGGAGCTATTACTCCTGCAGATATACTAAGAATTAAAGGACCAACTGCTGTTCAAGAGTATTTGGTTAATGAAACTCAGGCAGTATATCGTCAACAAGGTGTAAAGATTTCTGATAAGCATATTGAAGTTATTGTTCGTCAAATGATGCAAAAAGTTGATGTTATTGAAGCTGGAGATACATTATTCTTAGAAATGCAGGCTATTGATAAATGGATATTTAGAGAAGAAAACGACAGAATTATCGACAAGAAAGTAGTTGTTGATGCGGGTGCTTCAGATACATTTAAGCCTGGACAGATTGTTACGACTCGTGAATTTAGAGACGAAAATGGTAGACTGAAAAGAGAAGACAAAAAGCAAGTAACTGTAAGAGATGCTAAGCCTGCTGTTTCTCAGGTAATCCTTCAAGGTATCACCACAGCTTCTTTGGGAACTGAATCGTTTGTTTCGGCAGCCTCGTTCCAAGAAACTACCAAAGTACTTTCTGAGGCTGCGGTAAAAGGAAAACGAGATGATTTGGCTGGATTAAAAGAAAACGTGATTGTAGGTCACTTAATTCCAGCAGGAACGGGACGTAGAATTTATCAATCAATTCAAGTGAACTCTGTGGATGAAATTGAAGCAGCGAATGCAAGAAGAGTAACTGAACCTCGTAAAAGAGAATATGTAGATTAATTTGTTCTCAAAGCAATATTATAAAGGCCTTCAGAATATTCTGAAGGCCTTTATTTTGGAATATTGATTTGATTTTTTTTAAATTCTTTTTGTTAGATAATTAAAAGTAACCTATATCAGGTTTATAAATTGGAATTTAAGACAAAAGAAAAGAATCTCAGATTCCATGAGGTTCTTCAATTAGTGTAATAAATATTATTTACAACTTGTAAAATGTGTAAAAATTATTCTTTCGAATTTATTCCAATCAGAATCTTTTTTTAAGGCTGCCATAGCGGCTGGACAGCTATTAAATAATTCTTTTGATTGGTCATCATAATCTCCTTTAGAGATTTTAAACGCAGGTTTGTTTCCAACTTTTACAAAATACGATTTGTCTATTCCACCCACCTTCATTGGGCCAACACCCATTGACATGGTTTCTGATGCAAAAGGATTAAAATAAAC
>JANNWE010000387.1:0-10589 GCA_031414675.1 Cytophagaceae bacterium | reverse complement strand
TAAAATAATCTAATTTGCTAAAATTATTAATCACAAAATCTCTCATAATTTTTAATTCAAAAAATGTAACGGGGAACTTTTCCATGGCGTTTTTTGCAAAATACCCTTCGCTACTTGGAATTATTTCCAATAATGGCCCTATATTTTCTTTAAGCGAATCCACACTCAAAGTGTTTATCAAAAAATAATGATAAGACAGCTTATTTGCGTTTATAAGCTTTTGGACAGTGGGTTTGTTTAAAACTTTAGCCGTATGTGATTGAATAGAATCCACCACGGCACCATGTGCAATGTGCCATAGATTATAACAAGTAAATAGGGCCCCTTCAATTATCTCATCTTTGATACTTGCTTTTGTGGCTCCAGAATAGGCATCTACTTTTAAGTCATTTCTTGGCTCTACTAAATCCTTAATTGGTATTTTTACAAAATTTAAGTCTTTATTTTTTAGAATGCCATCGAGTTTTTTATAATCTTGCGCAGTAAAAGGCTGATGATCTAATTTCGTTAGTGGATCTTTGTCTGAGTATTCAAATCCAAGGAATTCTCCAATGGGATTCCAATGAAATACCAATTTTACGTCATAACAAACTTTATCTTCACAAATGGGCACATTAAGATGAGCTGTATAAGAATCTAACAAGCCTTGGCTATCGTTTTGATTAATTACACGAAAACTTCCGCCATAGGAAAGGTCTATTTTAAATAATCCTTCCGATCGAATAGTGCTAACTAAAACTACACATAACATACAAGCTAAAAGTAGCAGCTTTTTCACTTTTTCAATTGCATAAGTGTGCCTCCTTGATTATAAGTCTGCACAAAAGGTAAAGAAGGGTTGCCCACTCCTTTGAGCATAAGTGCTTCTAGTTGATCGAAATAGTTTTGGTACAAACCCCTAGGTGTAGTTTGCTCTTTTTTACAAACAGAAGCGGCCATTCCCAAGACTTCTCCCATCATACCGGTTGTTCTCATTAATCTAGTAGTACCCAAGGCCACATGTGAAACACTAATATTTCGGCCTGCCATCATTAAATTATCTATGTTTTTGGAATATAAACATCTAAATGGGATGGGATAAGGATGTATTTTAATGTGTTCTGCAATAGACTTAAAAGGAGCTCCAGGGAATAATTTAGAATTTTTGGGGTCGGGATAATGCAAATCTATAGTCCATGAAGTGGGTGCTGTGCCATCAGGATACACACGTCTTTGGGTGAGGTCTTGCTCAATTAACACATAGTCGCCTTTTAGCCGCTGCGATTCGCGTTTACCGGCTATAAAAGCCACCCATTTTAAACTTTCATTTTTAAACTTTTCTTTATCTTTAGCATGATTTTTTAAATAAGCCCAATTAGAATATACCGCCAACATTCCATAATCTCTTATTTGCTCAAAATCTAGTTTCATGTCTAGTCCCATACCCGTTTCCCACTCCCAATCGCCCCTGGTAATTTCTTCTGCTTTCTCTTCATCCCAAGGCAAACCCCACTGTATATCTGGAAAAGAAACAAGTTGGTCTTTCTTTTCTGAAAACCATTGTACTGAGGCCCCCATAGTAAGTTTGTCTGCCTTTTCGGGTGCGGTAGGTTCTCCATAAATGGCTTTGCTTTCTCTTCCTGACATAAATTCTGCCCCTGCTAGAAGACCAATAGTACCGTCGCCTGTACAATCTGCAAATAATGGTGCTGAAAAAATCACTTTTTCGCCAGTTTCCGTATTGGTAGCTAGTATTTTATGTATGCTTGCACCTTTCATCTCCACACGATGGGCATGATGATTTAAAAATAAGCTAATGTTTGGCTCATTTAATACGGCTTTTAGCTTTTTTTCATCTTCGTAGTACTCATAAGGTTGAGCATTCCCTCCTTTATCTGGGCCTATTTCATTGACCAAATTCCCTAAAGCGGGATAGGGTTCTAGATTTATTCTACCTCCTAAGTGCACGCGCACCTCTGAGCTATTATTTCCTCCTAATACGGGCCTATTTTGCACTAAAGCAACTTTTAGCCCATTTCTGGCCGCAGAAATAGCCGCACAAGTACCTGCCATTCCCCCGCCCACTACCACAAAATCGAAATTACCAGCACTTTTGGGCTTCAATTCAAAACCAAAATATTGACTTCTAAAATCATTTAATTTTTTGGTATCTTCCATAGGCTTAAAATTTGGATCATTGGTAAATATTATGGCATCGCATCTTCCATTAAAACCCTTTAAATCTTTCAAAGAAACTTTTACTTCCATCGATTCAATTTCTACCTCCCCACAAGGTGTCCATGCCCAATTGGGATGATCTTTTCCCAATATTTTGGGTAAAAGTTGATCATTTATGGCTATCTGAAATTGCCCTGCAGCTTCTTTTTTCGACCATTGATCTGACCAATTGCGTGTTCGAACATAGACTTTATATTTTCCTTTTTGCGGAAATTTCACTAGGGTGCTGGCGTCGTTTACGGGTATTCCCATTCCATGAGCCATCAAAAAAGAAGAACCCATAACATCCATAAATTGCTGATCTACCACCCAACCTCCTTTTTGGGTAAAGCTTTCGGCTTCAACAAAAATGGTTTGCTTCTTCTGGGCGGAAAGAAAGAAAGGAAAGAAAGTAAGGAGGAGCAATTTTATTTTCATACACATTTTTTTTTAAAAGTACAGATTAAAAACTAAATCTAGATGTTCAATTGTTAATTTATCTATTCCTATATCAAAAGCAAATTTAGACAATTAGAATCATAATTTATTACGGGTAATTTATATCAAATTGTAAACTTATTATGCTAATTACCTTTATTTATAAGTCAATATTGTAGAAGCCTCACAATCCTTATCTGCTACGAAACGAATCCACCTGGCCTGAAAGTCAGCCACAAACGTGTGTTCAAAGGTTTCGTTGGGCTTTAAAATTACTTCTTTATACATCATCCAAGGCCCGTGTCCAATAGGCTCAACTTCAATCTTAAATTTGATATTTTGATTTGAGTTATGCGAAATCTTCAAACTCTTTTTATCATAAAAACCTATTAAATAAGGGTCTGATGGGGTATTTGCTACTACTGAGGTATTTTTCCATGGGCCACCTTGACCAGTTGGTTTACCCAATTTCCAAAGGTCATCGATTGTTCCAGCCCAAACTTTAGCTTTGCCGTCGGTTGATGTAATTATGTGTTCACTCAAAGGAGTCTGTTTGTCTAAGCCAGTCATTACCAATAATCCACGATAAGAAGCATAATCATGTATTGATAAAGCGTGTGAGGCAACGGGTCTGATTTTAGCATATCCATCGGCATTCTCAGCAGGAAGCTCGTAGAATGTACCGTGCAAATTCATCAAATCTCTTTCGGTGGCTACTTCACGACAAATACGTAGGGAATTAGCGTTGATTTTATCTGTAAAATTCTCGTTTCCTTTTGGAAATCTCCATCTCCTTCCATTATCATCAATCACTAAAATAGAAGCATTCTCAACCGTTACAACCTCTTTAGGAATTGCAAATTTGGTTCGTATAAAGCCAATCATTTGACTATCTTCTTTTCTGACAAAATTAAAGGCACTATCTAATTCATAATAACCAGTTTCATTAAATTTCTCGTTTGAAAAATCACCAGCCAAAACACCTAATTTACGACGGTTATTACCTAAAGCATACAATAGACCACCTGTATAATTTTCACTACTAATAGGAGTCAAGCCATTAAATATTTTATCGGAGCTGGCTACAAAACGTGAATCGTCTTGGTAGTTAAAATTAAGAGTTGAGATTGTGCTTTTATTTACCTTTACTTTAATCCACTCGCCCATTTCAGATGCTGGGAAAGAAACAGAATTAGATTTTCCAGCCTTTACCAAAATAGATTTAAGCATTTTCCAGTTGCCTTTGCCGTTTACATCGACTTCAAAAGTATAAGTAACATCTTCATTACCAGCATTATGAATCCAAGCAACACGCTTTTCCCAACCTGCAAACAAAAATGGGTCTGAACTAACATTCGCCTCAACTTTTTCGGAAAGCCAAACTGCTCCTTGTGCCGTATTGGGGCCTAATAGGTCAGGCGTATTAATTGATGTAAACCATAAATTAGAATTCGATTGCCCTGGTCCTTCGATATTCCCTTTGGCTTTTCTTTTATTTAAAAACTCTTTTTGTGCCGAATCATCGCAGCCAAAGACTAATTGCTCTTGCCAACGCGTATAATCGCCTATGACTTTCAGATACGCCGACCGTGGGCGAATGCCAGCGGAATTTTTGGAAGTAAATGCTGGAGGAAAGCGCCAGAACATACCATGCATGGTCATCAGATAATCTGGTTTTTGGGCGGTTCCAATATCTCTGATACGGGGCCATTCGGTGTTCCAACCATGGGCCCCGTCGTAGGAGTGGCTAGCTTTAGGTAATCTAAAAAAAGTCCATTTGCCAGAATCTCTTACACCCAACAACACAGATTTGTGGTCCCAGCCTGTTGACCAAATTGGATCAGTATCAGGGTTTTTGTTGCCATAAATCCCACCTGGACCCGTTACTTCTACAAATTGATTGCGACGAACTACCTTCCAGTCTTTGCCGTTCCATTCTGCCAATACTCCTGATTCAATGTCAAATTGTTTAAGCGCCTGCGGACCAGATTCACCGTTGTTGGAATACACCATTACGCCTTGGCCAGAATATACTCCCTTGCCGTGCGCACCTGGAAGCAGAAGCCCATTGTGGTTGTTAGAGATGTCTTCTCCTTTCTTTTCCTTCACATTACCGTCTTGATACAGCAGTTTGGTTTTCAAAGTATTTGCATCCATTTCGTAAAAACCCTCTTCCATGGTGGCAATCAGAATTTTATTCTCTGGGTTAGTCAATCCACGTGCCAATCCTGTATAGCGTCCTGGTGCTTGGGCATAGGGAATAGTACGCACATTACCCTGAGTATTGATGGCATAAGGTCCAATAAAAAGCTGCTTACTTTCTTGATGAATCATGCGGTTGGCAGGTGTCCCCCCAATGCTTTCGGGCCGAATGGTTCGATGCAAACTGGATGTGATTTCGTACAGTTTATCCGAAGAGCCAAAGGGCAAATGTGGACCATAGGTAATAACCCACAGGCGGTCAGCCCACGGCACTACTGCTCCCGTACCGCACTCGCCTTCGTTGTTGTAATAGGCAAGGTGCGGATAAATGCCGCTAATTTGACGATAGGAAGATTTTACTTGTCCTTTAAGAATTAAGCTAAAAAATAGTATTGGAATCGCTAATAATTTTTTCATTTTTATTTTAAAAAATAAACATCGAGTAAAACTTAATGCCACAATAAGTAGTCAATAGTCTGAAAGTTTAGAGTAAAATAACAGACTAATATTTATACAATTACTTATTAATAAATAGTTGATTTGTTTCTCCCACTTCTTAACTAAATGGCAATAAGGCAAAAAGCATTACTCAATACCCTTCATTTTGTTTCATGTTAGTATTAATCTGAATTTCTGCTGTCGGAATTGGCCATAGATACTGACGATTGTTCCAAGCGGTTGGCACTAAGTTTCTGATGAGTCCAGTTTTCTCCATATCGCTAAAATTAGGAATTCCGTCTTCATCAATTGTAGGCGTACCTGCAAAAAACCAAAGGTTTTTGTCCACTATTTTGGTCTTCAAATCTACGGGATCGAGCATTCCATAGATAGGCCTTGTAAGCACTTTTTCGGCCAACCTCCATCGAACAATATCCATGTATCTCAATCCTTCTGAGGCTAGCTCCATTCTTCGCTCCATGCGGAGTTCCTTACGGAGTCCTGCTTGATTAATACCAGTAATGGCAGGGTAAGTTGTAGCCGTTACAGCTACTTTATAAGCTCTTGCTCTTACCGAATTCATGGCATCTAAGACAGACTTATCAATTTCGTTTAATTCTATTTTGGCTTCGGCATACATCAAAAGAACGTCAGCATATCTGATGATAACTTGCTCTGGTTCAATCAGTCGGCCATTTAGCAACCATGAGTCATCAACTCCTTTTTTCCAAACCAAACCATTGAAGGAGGCAAACTGAGCGTTGGCTCGGTTATCATTATTTGTTACTTTGGCATTATTACTAATGCGGGTTACTTGCAATGCGGTAGGATTAGGGTCATAGATAAAGCCCAAATGAGGCTGCCCAAACTCAACAATCGAAGCCGTACATCTGGGGTCTCTGTTTTTGAACGGATTTCGAGGGTCGTAAAGTGGTGATTTATCAATGGTTTTTCCATCTGTACAGAGATAAGAACAAAACAAATCCCAAGTAGGATTAGCTGCTGCAAAACCACCCGAGTTTCTGGTTATTTTATCCGAAGTTGGTCCAAGTGTTACTTTCAATTCTAAAGAACGTGGAATCGAAAAAATTACCTCTCTGGAATTTTTAGTACTTTGCAAAAACAAGTTAGCATAATCAGGGTGGAGTACATACTGGTTCAAGTCTATGCAAGCTTTCGCCGCCTCTGATGCTATCTTATAATCTTTTTCGTATAAGGCATGACGGGCTTTTAAAGCCATTGCAACTCCTTTGGTTACCCTTTTTACCGCCGAAACTGGATAAGAAGTGGGTAAGGCTTTGATAGCAAAATCAAAGTCTTCATAAATTTTCGCAGTTACTGCTTTCTTATCTGTTCTGCCTTTAGTGTAGGCGTCTTCAATGCTGATTACATCGTCACTATAAACCACATCGCCAAATTTATTGACCAATTTGGAATATTGCGATGCTCGATGAAACCGAGCTTCTGCCATATAAACATCTAACTTAGACTGTGACACTTTACTTTTAGTTTCAGTACTATTCAAAGCGGAAATAGCACGATTGGCTCTTGCAATAGCCTTATAGGAATTTCGCCACAAAGTCGTAGAAAAGCCCGATTGACTGGTTACGGTTCCTGCTTTTATTTCAGAAAGTGCCTGACGATAAAACCCGTCGTCCGACAAAAAACTATTGTTGGTGCCGTCTTCGTCCCACTGCCACCAATCAATTCTGTAAAGGTCATTAAGTGCTAATTGAATTTCGGTTTCGTTCGAATACCACTTTTCAGCAGATGGTTCTGCCAAAGGATATAAATCAAGAGAGTTTTGGCAGGATGCTAATAAAATAAGCCCAATTACTGCACTGTATATTTTTACTTTCATTGTATTTAAAAATTAAGATTTAAAAACTAATATTAAGACCACCCATAAAAGTTGTTACCGTTCCGATTCCTTCTGGGTCCCAACCAATTGGGTATTTATTGAAACTAAAAAGGTCAGTGCCATTCACGTAAAACCGAATGTTATTTGACATGATTTTTTTGGAAATTTTGGCAGGAACCGTGTATCCTAAAGTGACGTTTTTCAATCGAAAATAACCACCGTTAAATAACCAAAAATCGGATAAAGCTCTATTTAATCCTTTGTTTGTTTCGGTAAATCTGGGATATTTGGCTGCCAAGTTTTGTTCTGCAGTGTTGTTGACACTCCAAGAATTTCCTCCATCAAGATATACAGGAAACACGCCCCAGTTTTCGGCATTATAGTCGGTGTAAGCAAGATTAGAAACCGCTTGATAGCCAATACCTTGAAAGGTTATACCCAAGTCAAATCCTAGGTAATCTAGCTTAATATTACCGCCATACATCCACTGCGGTTGCGAACCACCCAACAGAACACGATCGTATTCAGGTGATATTTTACCATCAGGAACGCCGTTGGGGCCACTGATGTCGTTATATTTCATGTCACCTACCTTTACATTGGTACTCAACTTTGGAGAATTATTGACATCTTCTTGGGTTTGGTAAATCCCTTCTGAACGATATCCGTACCATTCATCAAATTCACTTCCTAATTTTCTGATTCTATCACCCACAAATTCGGTTCCTCCCAAATCGCCCATTCTTGATTTGAATTGTGAAAGATTGGCTGATATTGAATACCTTAATTTTCCGATATTATTCGTCCAACCAAGGTCTAAATCTAGTCCTTTGGTAGTCATAACCCCTGTATTTTGGTTTGGATTGTCAAAACCCACAAAAATAGGAATTTGTAAGGCCAAGAGCATATCCTTGGTTTCTTTGTAGTAGGCATCTGCTGTAAGTCGTAAGCGATTTTTTAAGAAATAAGCATCAAATCCAACATCGGTCGAGACTGTTTTTTCCCAAGAAATATCTTTGATGGCGTACTGACCTTGAGCGGCCGTTTGTTGTGCGGTTACCAAGTTGTTTTGAAAGAACAAAGCATTACTAAAGTTCATGATACCAATGGATGGGTAATTGCCGATTCGTTCGTTACCCAAAGACCCCCAAGAAGCACGCAGTTTAAGAAATGAAACGACTTCTTGGTTATTCATAAAAGGCTCCTCACTCACTAACCACCCTGCTGATATAGAAGGAAATACTCCCCAACGATAGTCTTTATTGAAACGTGAAGAACCGTCACGACGAACATTGGTTTGAAGCAAATATTTATCTTTGTAGCTGTAAGTTATACGTCCAAAATAAGAACGATAGGCGGTTTCAAAGGCAGATCCGAAGTTATCTCTAAATGCGGCAGGCCCTTGGTTAAGATAAGGATAAGTATCAAAAAGGTACTGGTCACGGGATGCACCCATAGATTCTGACTTGGCATAAAAATTTTCGTATCCCGCCAAAAAAGTAAAGTCGTGTTTCCCAATGGTTTTAATATAGTTAGCTAAAAATTGCGTAGTTAAGTTAATACTTGTGGATCTGTTTTCGTCCAAGCGAGTTGTTAGCCCACCACTTATCAAAGTAGCCACAAACTGATTCGGGTCGTTGGAGGCATACGCATCAACTTTTCTATTAAATCTTTTTTGGTAATTAAAATCAAAAATTGGTGCAAGAATAGCCGAAAATTTTAATCCTTCAATAGGTTTAATGTCCAAACCAATCCTACCACCTATTTGATTGAAATTATTTTCGTCTGTGCCCCCATATTTAACTTTGGCATAAACATTTTCTCCCGCTTTGCCATCTGCAATTCTACCATCAGCCCAAATTGCAGGATAAATAGGTGATGAAATCCTCACCCTTCCCAAGGGGTCGTTAGCAGTAGGATCAGTTGTATTGGTTCGTTTAAAGTTAAAATCAACTGTACCTCCAACGTATTTATTAACAGAAAAATCATTGTTTGAACGCACAAAAATCCGACCATAGTCTTTATTATCGTAAAAACCCCCAATTTTTTCGTAACGTACTGAAGCGTTTGATTTTACGAATTTGGAGCCACCAATGATGCTTATGCTGTGGGCTTCACGTGGGGCTCTTTGGTTAAGGGTCAAAGACATCCAATCAGTATCTGGGTATTTGTCAGGGTCCGTTAGGTGTTTTTGATCATAGTTGGTTACTAAATCTTGACTAAATGTAGGAAATTTGTTAGTACCGTTGCCAGCATCATTCCAACGAAGTTCATTTACAAGTTCCATATAACGTAATGAACGCATGTAATCGGGTAACTGTGTAGGAGTATCAAAACCATTTTCGTAGCTGTATTGAATAGATGCTTGGTCATTTTTTGCTCTTTTGGTGGTAATCAAAATTACACCAGAAGCGGCTCTTGAACCATAAATTGAAGCCGATGCAGCATCTTTTAAAACCGTAAGTGATTCAATATCATTTGGGTTTACTTGGTTAACATCGGCTACTGGCACACCATCAACAATAACTAGTGGGTTAGAATTGCCAATTGTGGTAATTCCACGAATTCTGATAGTAGCACCTCCCATAGAACCATTTCCACCATTACGAGTAACAAGTACTCCGGACATTGCTCCTTGTAAAGCTTGTGATACTTGGGTTTCTTTTCGCTCCTTAAACATATCACCATTGATATTTGAAATAGCCCCTGTCAAGTCTTTCTTTTTCTGAACACCATAGCCTACCACCACAACTTCCTCAAGCGATTTAGTATCTATTTTTAATATTACATTCAAATTTGTTTTGTTTCCCACAAGAACTTCTTGTGCTTGATAGCCCACAAAACTAAATACCAAAACCTCTTTTTCATCTAGTAAAGTAATAGAATACTCTCCGTTTATGTTTGAAGTGGCACCTCGAATTGTGCCTTTTACAGTGACACTTACTCCTGGTAGTTTTTCGCCTTTTTCATCTGAAATAGTGCCTTTGATGATATTATCAGTAATTGCGTTTTCTTGAATATTGGATAAAATAATTGCATTGTTTTTTTCAAAATGATTATTTGAGACCACTAGACGAGACAAAACCACTTGGTTATTGAAAACCTTATATTTGATTTTCAGGGGTATTAGTATTTTGTCTAAAACTTGAGATAATGGTTCATTACTAACGTTCAAAGTGATTTTTTGAGACGTTGATACTAATTTAGGACGATAGGTAAATTTTACATCTCCTTGCTTTTCGATAGCTGAAATTGCATCTTGCAAATCTTGATTTTCAATATGAATGCTAATCTTTCGATTGAGCAATTCTTGTGCTTCGGCATTTTTTGCCAATGAAACACCAGCAAAAATCAACGCAATGCACACTTGAATAAGCGAGAGTTTCATAAGGTGAAGTAATTTTTTTTTTATTTGTAATCTTTTTTTCATTAATTTACATAGTTTTTGTTAATA
>JANNWE010000386.1:0-2515 GCA_031414675.1 Cytophagaceae bacterium | reverse complement strand
CGAACAGGAAATAAAAATACCACATAATACTGTTAAATAAATGTTGACCCTATTATTTTTAATAGGGCAACAGCCCATTATTTCCTTTTTCAATATATAGTAAATGATTTAATCATTGGAGCACCAGACGAATCAAGTATTCTTAACCGAATGTTTTTACACACTATTGGTTGGTTAGGTACAAAAATAAATTTATGACCTATACAACTTCCTTCAGCCAACATTTCCCATTTATTGTCTATCAATGCTTCAACCAAAAATGACCTGACCTTTTCTCCAAATTCAATATTTTCCTGAATAACCAATTCGCTCACCGGCTTTCCTGAAGGAATAAGAAGCGTATAAGTGGTGTCATTCTTTTTCCATACTGCTATTGGTTTTTCAAATCTTTTTTTTATTTCAGTTCCAAATTCGTTAAGTCGCAAAACATCGGCATCGGGCAATAGTCCACGGTCATCGGGTGTTAATCCAAGTATGAGTGTGGAATTATGTCCAACGGAGTTGTAGTACATTTTGACTAAAGCCTGCAATGGAAAAATATATTTATCGTTGCCGGGTTCCCAAAACCATTCGTGCCCTTTATTGTACCCACGCAAGGGTGCATCACTCATAGCGGGCATCCAGTATTTGCCGCTGCTATCCCCATTTTTTAATAATTTAAAATCATTTGCAAATACTTTTTCTTTATTTGCTGCATGAGAAAAGGGAAAAGAAAAAGTGGACCAACAAGGATAAGGCACAGTGCCACTTTCACTACCGCCCCATCGAAAATCGGCTCGCTGAGCATTATGGTAAAACAAACAGTTGGGTTGTGTTTGTTGCACTATGGGTAATACATCAGCACCATATTTAGTTGGATCATCAGCACCTCCATCAAACCATATCATAAATAATTCCCCATAGCGGGTGCATAATTCCTTCACCATTCCTTCACACATTTTTTTATAGGCCATTTGCCTGTTTTTCACAAACTGGCTTTCCCCTTCAATACGGAAATCATGTACACCAAGATAGGAGTTCCACCGAATGCCGAGATAAATTCCCGGTTTGATGCCATACTTCCTACAGGAGTTTACAAAATCCCTAACAATGTCACCTTTACCATCTTGAAATTTTAAAGCTTTCATGCAGTACGGGTTTACATCGCTTTGATATAATGCAAAACCTGTTTCATGGGTTGCCGTTAAAACAGCAAATTTTGCACCTGCTGCTTTAGTTGCCAGAATCCATTGGTCGGTATTTAATTGCGTTGGATTGAAAATATTTATATCTTCCATCGGAGAAATTCTGTTTTCCGCCTGATTGTATGGCTTACCATCAGAAACATGCAGATCATAAGAAATCAAAACGCCCAATTCTGCCTGTTGCCAAACCAATTGAGCCGTAGAAGGAATTGGCGATTGTGCCTTCAAGTTTGTACAAAAAAATAGGGCGACTAAACATCCTGAGATAATTGCTGGGGTCTTTTTACATTTTATTCTCATACTTAATAATATACGGGTACTTTGTTAATGATTAATCCTATTTGTCAACTAATATTCAAATATTACTATTTTCTTTTTAACTACAAAATCATATACCAATGTTGCTAGGAAGCGATAGCCTTCCTGGTTTGGATGAACGCCATCAGTACTAGTCATTAATGATTTTTTATTTTTAAATGCACGGGTAAGGTCTAAATAATAAACCTTATTTGCTTTCGCCAATTTTTTTATTCTTTTTCTCAATTGCCAGATCCTGGGTCTCCTTTCACCAAGATCTGCTTTTCTTTCAGCAGATAAACCTTGCGTATCTAGCACCATGTCAGTAGGACTACAAATAATAATCTTACATTGAGGATTAACTTTTTTAATTGCCGTTAAATAATCCGTATAATCTTTCTCAAAATCGCCAATATGATCCCAGTTATAGCGTGGCTTAGCCACCGTTTCATTCGTTCCAGCTTTTATAACTACGATATCTGGTTGAAAATTTTTTACAGAATCTAACAGTTTCCAAAGATTGGGTTGGCCAAATCTTAGCATGGTGGCCCCTCCTATTCCAAAATTTTTTACCCTATAATCTGAAGGCCCTTTTTCTTTTAATAATTCGGCTAATATTGCTGGATAGGATTCCATTTCAGGATGTTGAAGCCTTGCTCCTGCAGTAATACTATTGCCAATACAGGCAATTTTAATAACGTTTTTTGAAACTACTTGGGAAAATGATGAGCTTGTAAATAAACACCAACAAGAAAAAAAACAAATTGTCCTTTTCATACTGTAGTAAACTCTTACTTTGTAGAAAATATTTTTATTCATTTAGTTTTTTTGTTTAAACGATTTTCCTTCCTTCTTTGACAATAAAAGATATAAATACAAACAATTTTTTCCTAGCTTTTCTTCAAAAATCCTCAAATCTAACACCTTACTAATTATTTTTCATCAGGAAAGGGTGCAGCTTTATTGCTAATTTTAAATACCGGCAATGGCGATTTCCACTTTCGCAATTGTTCCGAAAGTAAGAAGGAAAGGGA
>JANNWE010000385.1:0-9256 GCA_031414675.1 Cytophagaceae bacterium | reverse complement strand
TCATCAGGTTCTTGAAAAGGTATAACCTTGCCAATGGTATTTTTTTCAATGGCCTCTAAATAATCACCCAATAAATCAATTAATGTATGACCAGTTTCTCGAAAAGCCTTGGAGCTATACAATTCTTTTAACTTACTCAATTTTTTATAAAATATTTAAATACCTTCTAATTTTATCTTTCAAAACCATATTTATTCTATTATAAGACTCATAGGTCCAGCCAGCAATATGTGGAGTAAGCAGAACATTCTTTTGATTAACTAAATAATCAAAGTCTAATTGTTGAGAAGAATTTAAATTCGAAATTTTTTCATTTTCCAAAACATCTAAACAGGCTCCTTTCACTTTTCCCTCTTTTAAGGCTTTTACTAATGCACTCAACATTACTAATTCCCCTCTCGCAATATTACAAAAATAGATAGATTTTGAAAAGCGATTAAAAAAATCAAAATCGACTAAATTATTTGTTTCATCAGATAAAGGAATATGCAAACTCACGATATCAGCCTCTCTAAATATCTGATCCATTGTAGCTTCTTCTACAAATTGGTTTCCAAAGCCATATCTAAACTTATCGAAAGCTAAAACTTTACATCCAAAAGCAACCATACGTGTGGCAAATGCCTCGCCATTGTTGCCAAAGCCAATGATTCCAACTGTTTTCCCAAATAGTTCTTCTCCCCTATTTTCTTCCCTTATCCATTTACCAGCTTTAATTTCTTGATGGGCTTTTTCAATATTATTAAATAAACATAGCAACATACCTATTAAATGTTCTGCAACGGCAATTCTATTCCCTTCGTTTGCAGCAAAAATTTCTATACCTCGTTTTTGACATGCATTAATGTCAATCAAATCGAGCCCAGCTCCTGCCCTTCCAATAAACTTAAGTTTGGAAGCGTGATTTAGAAAATCCTCATCAATTACAAATTTGCTTCTAATTATTAGCCCTTCATAATTTGCAACTTTTTCTAATACTTCGTCTGGCTTAATATTGGGAAAATAATCTACTTCCAAACCCAACTCTTGAGGCATTTGAACAATAGATTCATGCATTTCGTCCACAATTAGTACTTTCATTTCTTTATGAAATTATTCAGAAATTTGAGCTTGGGTTTTTTCAATTAAAGCCATATAGAAGCCATCAAAACCTTCTTTGGATGGATAAACTCTTTTTTGTTCCACAAGTTTAAATTCTTTGTTAAGTTTTAAAAAGCTGTCCACTTGGTCTTCATTCTCTGATTTTAATATTGAACAAGTAGCATAAACCATTTTACCCCCAACTTTTAGCATTTTGCTGTATTCTGTAAGAATTTCAGCCTGAACAATCTTAATTTCTTCAATAAACTCAGGTTTAAGTTTCCATTTTGCATCTGGATTTCGTTTTAAAACTCCTAAACCTGAGCAAGGCACATCTAACAATAATCTATCGGCTGAATCTCTTAACCTTTTAATTGATTTAGATTCAATCAATCGGGTTTCAATAGTGTCAATTCCGTTTCTTTTTGCCCTTTTTTTAAGTTCTTGTAATTTAAAATCTTCTATATCTAATGAAATTACTTTACCTTTATTTTCCATAATAGTAGCCAAATGCAAAGATTTTCCACCCGCTCCAGCACACGCATCAATCACTCTGTGTTTGTTACTCACTTCTAAAAACTCAGATATCATCTGGCTTCCAGCATCTTGTACCTCAAAAAATCCTTTTTTATACTCTTCTAGACCAAAAACATTACTCCTTTTTTTAAGCTTTAAAGCATTTTGAACTCCTTCAACTTCATCAGAAAAAATATTTTTTTCGTCTAATAATTTTTTTAATTTTTCTTTTGAAATTTTCAAAGTATTTACCCTCAAAAAAACCTCAGCCTGAGAGTGCATCGCACTTAATTCCTGTTCCCAACTTTCTCCCAACTCTTTGCTGCACAAATCGTCCATCCAATTTGGCACTGAATATTTAATCTTTCGGTTGTTCTGAGCTAAAGCTAGTTTTTCAAAAACTTTTGAAATTGGCAAAGCAGGTAAATATTGATAATTTGAAATATCAATATTGTTTAGGATTAGCCATGTAGAAATTAAAGTTAGAAAGTCTTTCTCCTCTGAAACTCTTTCGCAATCTATGCCTGAACAAAATTTTATAAGCCTCCAATTCCTAACAATTTCATAGGTGTTTTCGGCAATAAAAGCGCGATCTCTAGCCCCCCACTTAGGATTTGATTTCAAAACACCACCAATAACTTTATCAGCTTTTCTGCTTTCATTAAATATTTCTTGAAGTGCTTTTAGAACCCCATCAACCAAAGGTTTAAATAATTTCACCTGTTTTTGCTCCGAACTATATTCTATTTTGTATTCCATAAAAAAATTTATTTGCAAATTTACAATTTTCAAATCATTAATGATTTTAACTTAAAAATAATAATTGAAAATATATCAAGCAAAATCACCAAAAAAATCTAAATTTGTTGTTTCCTGATTAAAAATGGAATTATAAAATAAAATCTAAAAATGATTTCGAAAAAAGCTAAATATGCTTTAAAAGCATTATCCTGTTTGGCTACCGCTTTTGAAAATAAAAAGCCAATGCTAATTAGCGAAATCGCTGAGAAGGAAAATATCCCAAAAAAATTTTTAGAGACTATTCTTTTGGAATTAAGAAACAATGGAGTTTTACATAGCCAAAAAGGAAAAGGAGGCGGATATATTTTAAGGTTACAACCAGAGTCTGTCAATTTAGCAAAGATTATTAGAATTATTGATGGGCCAATAGCACCCGTTTTATGTGTTTCACTAAATTTCTATGGTAAATGCGATGATTGTTTAAGCGAAGAAACTTGTAAAATTCGACCAGTAATGCAGCGGCTAAGGGATGCAAATTTATCCGTATATGAAAATACAACTTTAAAAGATCTAATTTGATGAATTTTAGTAGTGTAAATCCTTTTACACAAGAAAAAATAGCTGATTTTGAATTGGAAAATTCAAAAAATATTGAAAAGAAACTTCACATAGCAGAAAAGGCATTTCTTTCTTGGAAAAAAATAGGCTTAAATCTTAGAATTGATTTAGCATTAAATCTCGCTCAAAAACTAGAAGAAAACAAAACAAAACTTGCTCAGGCCATTTCATTAGAAATGGGAAAAACCTTTAAAGAATCTTTGGCAGAGCTTGAAAAATGTTATGTTTCTATTCGTTATTTTGCTTTAAATTGCGAGACTTATTTACAACCTCAAACAGTTATTAGCGTGGCAAAAGAATCTTTTTTTTCTTTTGAACCTACAGGCTGTATATTAGCAATAATGCCTTGGAATTTCCCATTTTGGCAAGCTTTAAGATTTGCAATTCCAAGTATGCTTACAGGAAATGTGGTGATGCTAAAGCATGCACCTAATGTTCAAATTTGTGCTAATCTTTTGGAAAAGACATTTTTAGAGGCCGGATTTAGTAATGGCATTTTTCAAAATATATGTGTAGATATTCCCCAAATTGAACAAATTATTTCTTCCAAAATAGTATCCGGTGTGACCTTAACAGGAAGTAGTTTAGCGGGCGCATCAGTAGCGAGTTTATCGGGAAAACACTTAAAAAAGTCTGTGCTGGAACTGGGAGGTTCAGATCCATTTATAGTTTTAGAAGACGCTGATTTGCAAAAAGCAGCCAAAATGGCGGTTAAGTCTAGATTTCAAAATGCAGGACAAACGTGTATTGCAGCAAAAAGATGGATTGTAACTGAAAAAATTTATGAAAATTTTGTTGAAGAAGTTATTAAATCGACTAAAAACATAATTTGTGGAGACCCATTTCATGAAAATACGGTAATAGGGCCCATGGCTAGAATTGATTTGGCAGAAAAATTAAATAAGCAAAAAAAGGATCTGATAAAAAATGGAGCAATTGAATTACAGCAATCAAATCAAATAAACTGTTTGGTAAGCCCAGGCATTTTAGAGATTTCACGAGAATTGGCCTACTCCTTTTCTGAAGAAATATTCGGACCAATAGCTTGTATTATTAAAGCAAAAAATGAAAATGAAGCTATAGAAATTGCAAATGAGACCTCTTTTGGACTAGCTGCAAGCTTATGGACAGCCGATGTTGAAAAAGCTAAAGTAGTAGGATATGGAATTGATGCAGGGTCAATTTTTATAAATTCAATGGTTAAATCTGATGCCTCATTACCATTTGGCGGTACAAAGGCCTCTGGTTATGGAAGAGAATTAGGTGCAATTGGATTTCATGAATTTGCAAATATTAAATCCTTTTGGGTAGAAGAAGTATAAATTTGGTTTTTAGGTTTTTCTTTTTAACTTTAAAATTATTTTAAAATTAAACTTAAATTTATTTAAAAATGGACAAGATCAGACCTCAATTCTTAACAATTTTATGTGTTTTGACTTTTATTGGAAGTGCAATGGGCATTTTTGGGGCAATTTCTAATTATTCTTCTGCAGGCATGGCTTCTGGCTTAACTAAAGACGCAATGGAAGAAGCAAGAGACAAAATTGAGGAACAAAACGAAGATGAATCAGCAACAAAAATTATAGGAAAAATCTTCGATTCAGTTAATGACAATATTACAGAAGATAAGATAAAAAATAATGCTATGGCTAGTGGGGTTTCCAACATTCTTACTTTAGTAGGTGCCATTTTAATGTGGGGACTTAATAAAAAAGGATTCTGGCTTTACATCATTGGAGCAATTGTAGGAATTTTAGGGCCATTATTTATCTATGATGGTATTGTTGGTGCTATAGCGGGCGGTGGTGTGGCATTTATAAGTATAATTTTTTGTGTTTTGTATTTTTTAAACTTAAAACATCTTAGCTGATTTCAATATGCAATAACCTGAATTATTTGGGTTATTGTTTTTCAAATTTAGATGAAGCAATTAGCGAGTTTTAATGATTTATTACTTAAAAGTTTTAAATTTAAACCTACAGAAAGTCAAATAAAACTTTTTAAGTTAATTGAAGAGTTTGTAAATGACGAAGAAGAAAGAACTTCTTTTATTCTCAAAGGTTATGCCGGAACTGGAAAAACAACATTCTTAGGTGCATTTATTAAGATTCTCCCAAAATTTGGATGGAAATTTGAATTATTAGCACCTACGGGCAGAGCTGCAAAAGTAATGACTTCTTATGCTAACAAAAAAGCACAAACAATCCATAGAAAAATTTACAAGCAAAAAGAAGATAGCTATTCTGGAAATTTGATATTTGAACTTCAATCAAACAAAGCTGAAGGAACTATTTTTATTATTGATGAGGCCTCTATGATTTCGGATGCCCGAGAATTTGGAAACAATGGTCTTTTACACGATTTAATCAATTATGTTTTCGAAGGAACAGAAAATAAAATTTTGTTTTTAGGCGATGAAGCTCAACTTCCGCCTGTATCAATGCAGCTCAGCCCTGCATTAGATGTAAATCATATACAAAACTTCTATCACTCCAAAGTTTATACTCTTACCCTTACCGACGTGATGCGTCAGGAACAAAATTCTGGTATTCTAAATAATGCAACACAATTAAGAAACCAATTGGCTATAAAAAATCCCAATATTCAATTAGAAACGAAAGGTTTTAGAGATTTTTACAAAATGACAAGTGAAAAAATTGAAGATGGAATTAGATATGCCTATGAAAAATATGGTAAAGAAAACACAATAATTATTACTAGATCCAATAAAAATGCGGTTCTTTATAATAGATTGATTAGGAATCAAATAAATTTTTCAGATTCTGAACTCGATACAGGAGATTTATTGATGATAGTGAAAAATAATTATACTATTTTGGGGGAAGAATCGGAAGCAGGATTTATAGCTAATGGAGAGTTTGCAGAAGTAAAAAGAATTGGAAGAGAAGAAGAAATGCATGGATTTAGGTTTCAAAATGTTACTTTACAACTCATAGACTATCCGGAGGAGCCTTCTTTTGAAACTTTAATTTTTCTAGACACTTTATATTCTAATTCACCAAGCTTAAGCCAAGAACAAAACAAGTCTTTATATGAAAGTGTTTTACAAGATTATTTTTGGGTGAAATCTAAAAAAGATCGAAAAAAATTATTGAAAGAAGATAAATACATGAATGCCTTACAAGTAAAATTTGCTTATGCTCTCACTTGTCATAAGGCACAAGGAGGGCAATGGAATGCTGTGTTTATAGATCAAATATATTTGCCAAATCAGCAAATTGATCATGAAATAATTCGTTGGCTTTATACGGCTGTAACTAGAGGAATTTCAGAAGTATATTTGATTAACTTCCAATCCCAGTTTTTTAAAGAGTTTGTACCCGAAAATAAAGCGTAATATGGCAAAACTTCAAAGTGCAAAAAAAAGAATAAAATATGCAAATAAAAGTGTATTTCTCTCCGCCGGAACTCCCAATTATATAGGTAAAGACGTAAAAGGAGAAACATTACTCAAATTGGTTACTTATAATATCAAAGAACTAGCAGTTTATAATAATGTAGAAATTAATGACTTAAATGACTTTCCAAATCTTGAATATGTAAATTGGATTGAAGTTTCTGGCGTTCATCAAATTGAAACTGTTTCTAAGATTGAAAAGAAATTCCATCTGCATCCATTATTAATTGAAGACATTCTTAATACCACACAAAAACCTAAAATTGAATACTTTGAAAAAGAAAACCATCTGTTTGTTGTGTTAAAAATTCCAAGAATTAATGAAGAAACATTTGAAATTGAAAATGAACATATTGCTTTGATTTTAGGAAATGGATATGTAATTAGTTTTCAAGAATTAGATACGAATAATGTCTTTGATTTTATCATAAAAAGATTAAATAGAGAAAATAGTAAAACCAGGAGGCATAAAGCAGACTATCTATTTTATTCCTTAATTGACCTAGTTGTTGATAATTACTTTTTGGTTTTAAGCAAATTGGAAGAAAAACTTTCCGATTTAGAAGATCAAATATTGTTTAATGCTAAACCCGAACACCAAAATCAATTGTTTTTTTTAAAACGAGAAATTACGTTTATGAAAAAGACTATTTCACCTTTAAAAGATATTATTAATCAAATTATTCGGGATCCTTTTGAACTTATATCCAATGAAGTTAAAGTTTACATCAGAGATATTATGGATCATGTAATAGAAAATTTGGAAACGATAGAAACATTGAAAGATGATATTGAAAATCTTTTGGTTAATTACCATTCCCAACTAAGTAATAAAATGAATGCTGTCATGAAAACATTAACAGTTTTTACAGCAATTTTTATGCCTCTTACTTTTATAGTTGGAATCTATGGCATGAATTTCGACCACATGCCTGAGCTTCGGAATGCAAATGGGTATTTTTACACTTTGATAGGGATGACCCTATTGGCAGCCTTATTATGGATATATTTTAAATGGAAAAAATATATATAAAAAAAGAGGTTATTTAAATTACTCATTTAAAATGAGTTGAATTGAGAATTAAATATTTTCTATTTCACAAATTGAAATTGAATAACCAATTTTAATCACATTTTATTAAACCTTTTGCTATAAAAAACGGAAGAATAATATAAAGAGTAATGCCCTTTAAAAGAAAAAAAAAAGAAACCAAACCAACCTAATTTCTTTATTAATGTGACAACTTTTTGCTTCATCTTTAAGTTCAAATCAATTAAGTATAAATTCAGTTAGAAAGAGCTTTTATTTATATTCTTTTTTCTGTGTTGGTTTATTAACAATTTATTTAATTTGGCAGAAATAAAAGCTGAACTCGCACCCAATACTGCTCCTGCAAAAACATCACTCGGGTAATGTGCTCCTAAATGAAGCCTTGAATACCCTACACCTGTTGCATATAGTGCAGATGGAACTATCACATACCATTTAGGGAAACTTAATGATAAAGAGGTGGCCGTTGAAAAGGCCAAAGTAGTACTTCCTGATGGGAAAGATTCCCCAGTTTCTATTTTATAATTTTGTATAAATGAATAGGTTTCATAGGGCCGATTCCTATCAATTGCTTTTTTTAATATATATCCAACAGAATAACTGCCAATGGTTGAAATAGCAGCATTAAAACCGTCTTTTTTCAATTTTGCATCACCATTAATATATCCCGTTGTCAATAATATAATTGGAGAAGCTATTGCAGTAAAATCAGATGTATTGGTTAAAAAGTTAAAACTTTTATCAAATGCTTTATATCGATTCAAATTAATTTTTTTCAAGAGTGTTATATCAACATTTTGAGCTAAAATTGAATTATTTGTTACTATTAAAAAAAAAAGAAAAATAAATCGTACCATTCAACTTAAATTAGAAATCCTTCCTTTGCCATGGTTTCAATCAATGCTTTCTTTAAATCTTGGGAGGCTTTCACCAAAGGCAATCTTACTCTTCCATCACAAAGTCCGCGTATTTCACATACCATTTTAATTCCTACTGGATTCGACTCTGCGTAAAGTAAATTATCAAAATCTAAAAATCTAAATTGTAAGGCCGAAGCTGTTTTAAAATCTCCATTTAAAGCTGCCCAAGTCATCTCACCAAATTCTTTTGGAAATCCATTTCCAATAACCGATATAACTCCCTGATATCCAATACTTATCTGCGGAGTTACCAAATTATCATCGCCAGAGATAAGGATAAAATCTCCAGGACACTTTTTAGCTAACTCTAAAGCCTGCTCCATACTACTAGAAGCATCTTTTAACCCAATGATATTGGGGTGTTTAGCAAGCTCTAAAATTGTAGAAATGTGCATAGAAGTTACAGTTCGACCAGGTACATTATAAATAAAAACCGGAACTGGTGATGCATCTGCTATTGCAGTAAAATGAGCAATTATGCCCATTTGAGAAGGTTTAACATAGTATGGACAAACTGACAAAATGGCATCGACATGATTAAAGTCGGTGTTTGCAATACGATTAAGCACTTCAGAAGTATTATTGCCGCCAATACCATAAACAATAGGTAATTTTTTAACATTTGCTTCTTTGCAAAATGCTAAAATTTGTTTTTTTTCATCGCTTGTTGTAGTTGCAGATTCTCCAGTAGTGCCATTTACTACTAAATAATCCGAATTATTATTCGAAACAAAATCGATAAGGTTTTTCAATCCTTCGAAATCAATTGAATCATTAGAATCAAAGGGAGTAATTAAGGCCACTCCAACTCCTCTGTAACGATGGTGCATTTCGTTTAATTTATTAAAAATGTAAAGCTAGCAAAAAATACACAAAAGTTTAAATCTGCCATTTTAGAATTAATTTTAAATC
>JANNWE010000384.1:0-2601 GCA_031414675.1 Cytophagaceae bacterium | reverse complement strand
CACCATGTGATGGCCCGAGCCATAAAAGATATTTTTTGCAGATATAAAACTCTTAAAGGTTTTCAAGTAAATAGAAAAGGTGGATGGGATACCCATGGCTTACCAGTGGAATTGCAAGTTGAAAAAAACTTAGGTATAACAAAAGAAGATATTGGTAAGAAAATTTCTGTTGCAGAATATAACCAAAAATGCCGCGAAACTGTCATGCAGTTTACCGATCAATGGAATGATTTGACTTTGAAAATGGGTTATTGGGTAGATTTGGAAAATCCTTACGTAACCTATGAAAACAACTACATAGAAAGTATTTGGTTTTTGTTAAAAGAGCTTTATAAAAGAGGCTTGCTGTATAAAGGGTACACCATTCAACCTTATTCGCCGGCAGCAGGTACTGGACTATCATCTCATGAAATAAATCAACCTGGTTGTTACAGAGAGGTGAAAGATACTTCTATAACTGCCCAATTTAAAGTAAAAAAAGATGAAAAGTCCGCATTTATTTTTGAAAAAGCAGATACAGAGGTTTTTGTATTGGCATGGACCACAACGCCATGGACTTTACCTTCCAACGCGGCTTTAACAGTAGGAAAAAATATTGAATATGCCTTGGTTAAAACATTTAACCCTTATACCTTTTTGCCTTCAAATGTCATATTAGCAAAAGATTTGATTTCTAAATATTTTTCTGAAAAAGGCAAAGATGCTGATTTTGAAGGGTTTGATATGTCAGATAAGAAGGTAATTCCATGGAAAGTCCTTTACACATTTAAGGGATCACAAATGGAAGGAGTGAATTATGAACAATTGATGCCCTATGTTCAACCTGAAAAGCCGGCTTTCAGAGTAATAATTGGAGATTTTGTTACCACAGAGGATGGTACTGGAGTGGTACATACAGCCCCCACATTTGGAGCTGACGACTTTAGAGTGGCTATGCAAAATGACATTCCTCCAATTATGATCAAGGATGAAGCGGGAAAAGACATGCCTTTGGTAGATAAAAGAGGACGCTTTGTGAAAGAAGTTACTGATTTCGCTTTGGAATTTGTAAAAGAAGCTTATTTAACAGAGGAAGAAAAGGCTATAGAAATAAAAAAACAAGGGAAAGATAAGTATCTCTCTGTGGATGAACGCATAGCTATAAAATTAAAAACCGAAAATCGGGCGTTTAATGTACAAAGATTCGACCACCCCTATCCACATTGTTGGCGAACCGACAAACCCATTTTGTATTATCCTTTAGACAGCTGGTTTATTAAAACCACCGCCATGAAGGAAAGATTGGTAGAACTCAACAAAACGATAAATTGGAAGCCAGAATCCACTGGAACTGGGAGATTTGGGAACTGGTTAGAAAATTTGGTAGATTGGAATTTGTCACGATCCAGATTTTGGGGAACTCCTCTACCGATTTGGCGGAATGAATTTGACGAAGAGGTTTGTATTGGTTCAGTAGCCGAGCTAAAAGACTTAATAGATAAAGCGAATGATTCCAATGTCTTAAGTATAGAACAAAAACAAAAAAATGGTGCATACTTAGCTCTTTTGGAAAATGGGACAGAAGACCTTCACCGACCATATGTAGATGAAATATATCTTGTTTCAGACACAGAGAAAGTGCTTTTTAGGGAACCAGATTTAATAGATGTTTGGTTTGATTCGGGTGCAATGCCTTTTGCCCAATGGCATTATCCTTTTGAAAATAAAGATAAGATTGAATCTTTGGGCAAAAATGGCGCATATCCTGCCGATTTTATTTCCGAGGGAGTTGATCAAACAAGGGGCTGGTTTTTTACCTTGCATGCCATTTCTGGAATGCTGTTTGATTCTGTGGCATTCAAAAATGTGGTTTCCACAGGCTTAGTTTTAGATAAAAATGGCAATAAAATGTCTAAAAGGTTAGGCAATGCAGTGGATCCTTTCGAAACTTTAAAAAACTACGGTGCAGATCCAACGAGGTGGTACATGATTACGAATGCACAACCTTGGGATAATCTTAAATTTGACCAAACGGGCATTATTGAGGTTAGAAATAAATTTTTTGGTACACTTACCAATACCTATAATTTCTTTGCACTTTATGGAAATCTAGATAATTTCGAAGCTACCTATGATATTGATCTTTCGAAAGCCACCGAATTAGACAAATGGGTGCTTTCAAAACTTCAGACATTAATTAAAGAAGTAGATGAAGCCTATGAAACCTATGAGCCTACAAAGGCAGGGCGCTTGATTCAAGATTATGTGTGTGACCACCTTTCCAATTGGTTTGTTCGCTTGAGCAGACGACGTTTTTGGAATCCTACGGCAGAAGCAAAGGAGCAATCTGAGCAGATCGCCTATGAAACCTTAGCTATTTGCCTGAAAACTGTTTCTCAACTTATGGCTCCCATTGCTCCGTTTTATGCAGATTGGTTGTTTAGAAACTTAACCAATACATCTCAGGAAAACTCGGTCCACTTATCTGATTTTCCTGTTGCAAATCTCGAATGGATAAATCCCGACTTAGAAGCATCCATGGAATTGGCTCAGAAGATTAGCTCTTTGATACACGGAATAAGAAAAACTAATAAAATAAAGGTAAGACAGCCATTGTCAAAA
>JANNWE010000383.1:0-6814 GCA_031414675.1 Cytophagaceae bacterium | reverse complement strand
AATAATTTCGTTTATCACTAATCTCTTAGTTTTTGAGAACGTGTATTTGGCAATCCATCTAGCTTTTCCTCCATTTTCAGAGGTTTCTAGTATTTCATATTTGAGTTCTAGGTCTTTTCCTCTAGTAATCAGCATTTCCCACATTTTTCCTGCTTCTTTTCCATTAAGGTTAGAAAATGCTTCGTCATTAAAATTAGCATCTATTGCATAACACTCTTGCATATATTTGAAATTTTTCAGCTGAAATGCAGCATAAAATTTATCAATAAAAATTCGGTTTTCTTCCATGATTTATTTAATAATTCATGAAAAGTAATTTTATTTTTTATAAAATAAAATAATTAACAACAATTTTATTTCTATTCTCATTTTGTTAAATATTGTTAATCTGTTTTTAAATTGAAGAATAAGTTCTAAAATTGAATAAAATCCCAATAGTATGAGAAAGTCTTTGCTCTTATTTTTCTTAGTCAACTTCTCTCTTTTTGCTCAAGAAAATTTTCTGGAGACTTATCATCCGTACAGAAACAAAGCGGAAATGTCTATTGTGGTAGGAAACTACGCCGAGGCATCGGCGGCATACAAAACCGCATTTGAATCCGTTAAAAATCCATTGGCCAAAGATATTTTTAATGCATCAGTGTGTAAATTTCTTCAAAATGATTTCGAAGGAGCTAAGCCTCTTTTACTAAATTTGGCCAAGAAAGGTATTTCTTCCCAGCGGTTAGAGGCAAAAGAAGCTTTTGCAATTACGAGTATTAAAAATGATTGGCAAAACTTCAAAACTACTTATAATCAGATCCAATCTTACGCTGTAGAAAAAATGGACTCTACCATATGGACTAAAATAAAGAAAGTGTATAATGAAGAAATAGAAGAAAATGATAACCGAGTGTACAATTTTAAGGAAATCAATGGCTTGGAGGCTAAAAGTTTGGGAAGGAAATTTAAAATTTCAAGTAAAGAATTTAGGCATCTCCGAAATACTGACTCGTCATTCAAAAAAATGGAATACTCACTAACCGAAGATTTGGGAAGTGATGCTTTAAGAAAAATAGATAGCCTACATGTAGCCGCTAGAGAGGAATTGTTGAAAATGATTCAAAAATTTGGATTTCTTTCTGAAGAAGAGTCGTTTCTAGCCTATGGTTTTAATGATTTTGAAATTGAAAAGTTTGAAAGACCAAACAGTTCTAGAATTACAACAAATCAAGATAAGTTTTTATTTAATAGAATGTCAATTCTGGTGGAAAGGTACAATCTGCTGGCAAAATACAAAGACATGGGCATATGGAATAAAGTTAAGCTGGATAAAAATAACCTTTTAGCTTTTCAAAAGATTGTAAATGAGGCTCTGGTCAATGCTGTGAGGACAGGCAAAGTAAACCCAGATATCGCTTTCAGGCTTGGTTATGAAGATTCTGTGTATGTTTTAAATAACATTTCTATTTTTAAAATTAAGATCGAAGATAAAACAGAGTGTAAAGAGGAGCTTATAAAAAGTGATTATGTGACTTTTTATAAGCCAAATCCTATAAATGATAGCCAGAGAAAAGCGTACAGCATGTTAATTGAAAAAATGGGGCTGGAAACTTTAGAAGAGCTGCATAAAAAACGTATTTATGCAACCACAAAGAATGAATATTTTATTTTTAATTTAAACTTTCAACTTGAAGAAACTACTGTCCCAAGTTGTTTTTCTGCCAATGAGATGTTAAAAGGAGCCATTAAAATTGAGTAAATAGTTAAACCATTTTTACCTCATTTTTTAGTTTAAAAGGGTTACGGTTTTTCCACTCATCGTCTATTTTTTTTATTAAACTTTTGCTATAAACCCAAAAACTAAATTTAATAATCCCAGTCTTCAAATATACATAGTTGTGTTGTATAATAGGCACTGCACCCATACTGGCTTTGGCAATGTGTGCTGTTCGTCCAAGTTCCAATGTAGTTTGCTTTTCATTAATTGCCATCTCTAAACCCCAATATAAAATATTGAAGTATAGATTAAATGTGTCATTTAATGAATAGTTTAGGCCTATGTAATGTATGTCTTTTTGGCCATTGGGCCTGTAAATATGGCTAGAAAAGGCAATGATTTTATTTTCAAGAAATATACCAAATACTTTAAAATTATCACCCAAGGCATTTTTCATTTCATAAAAATAATTGGGCAAAAGTCCTCCAATTTTTAAAGATTGTTGTTTTACAACTTCTAGGTATAAATCAAAAATTTTAGCACCATACTTCGAAATTTCATTTAAATCAAATTCTTTTCTTTCTAAATTTTCTGCTGATTTTCTGATTTTTTGAAATCTTTTTTTGTATTTTTTACTTAATTCATCTGAATAATCGACTATTGAGTTCCAGTTAGGATTTATTTCGATTTTCATAGTTACATCATGGGCAATTTCTGAGAATTTGCTTTTGTGTTCTTTAGAGAATATTGGAGAGCTTTCTTTTATTATTAGACCCGATAGTTTATTGTCTATGTTTTGAAATTCAAGGATGAGGGCTTCAAATACTGATTTTGGTTCTATGTCTTCCTCAAAGAAGAATCCTTCTTGTGCGGTTCTGTATAAATTTCCACAAATTAGAACTGAAAACTGACAAGAAATAGAGAAAATAGATTTTAAAACGCAAGAAAGTGGTGTAAATTTTAAAGTTGAAAAATTTACATCTTTTTCATTGAACTCTGTAATTTGAAGATATAAAACACCGACATTTTTTTTGTTTTTTTTTACAATTCCATATCTGGCTTTAGAAGTTGTAGATTTTTCAAGAAAAAATAAATAATTAGATTTTAAATGATGATTATTAGGTAGAATGTCATTCCATTCATCTTTTATTTCTTGAAGGCTGTCATAAATGGTAATCGAAAATTGAGATTCTCTTTGAGTTTGACAAAGTAGTTCCATCATTTTACTAAAAGCATAAATATTTGATTCTTATTACGATATATATTGATTTTTGGTTCAATTTATTTATTTATCCATTTGAAATTCACTGGCAAAAAGAGAAATTGGCTTAAAATTGTATTCCATATTTTATTTTTTTCTAATAGTTTTAAATCTTTCAAAAATTTATAACCCAAATAAAATACTTCATTTTTTAATTTATAAATTTTCAAATTCGAAATTCTTTTTTAGATTTGCATTATCAATTCATTCTTCATTTTATTTTAGCAGAATGATTGATTTATAAAGACGAGTGGAGAGAATAGGCTCTTTGAAACTCGGGCAACCAACGAAACTGATTCGATAAGGTGCCAATACCTACCTAAAGGGCTCAAAAATAGCCATTAGGACTTATAAACCAATCAGGCGATTTACGATTATCTATTGGTTTTTTTGGACTCCGAAAGTCGGAGAATTTTTGTTGTTAATTTATTTTGACAATAAAGTGTTTGTGTATTTTTTAACCAATTTTACAAATGTCAAACTTAAGATTCGAAACTTTGCAATTACACGCTGGGCAAGAGATTGATCCAGTTACTCAATCTAGGGCGGTGCCTATTTATCAAACTACAGCTTATCAGTTTAAAAGTTCAGAACATGGTGCTAATCTTTTTGCATTAAAAGAGTTTGGTAACATTTACTCTAGGATTATGAATCCTACGAATGATGTTTTTGAAAAACGATTAGCAGCTTTAGAAGGCGGAGTTGCAGCTTTGGCGATTAGTTCTGGCCATGCTGCTCAATTTATTGCCATTAATAATGTGACTACAGTAGGAGATAATTTTGTAACTAGTTCATTTTTATATGGAGGTACTTTTAATCAATTTAAAAATTCCTTTAAAAACATTGGAGTAGAAGCCAGATTTGCAAATGGAATCGACATTTCAAGTTTTGAAGCCTTGATAGACGATAAAACTAAGCTAATTTATGTAGAAACTATTGGTAATCCAGGTTTGAATATTCCAGATTTTGAGGCATTTGCTATCTTAGCTAAAAAATATGATTTGCCTCTTTATGTAGATAATACTTTTGGGGCTGGAGGAGCAATTTGTCAACCTTTAAAACACGGTGCACATGTTATTGTGGAGTCAGCCACAAAATGGATAGGCGGCCATGGGACTACGATGGGTGGAGTAATAGTGGATGGTGGAACATTTAATTGGGGTAATGGCAAGTATCCTCAATTTACTTCGCCATCACCTAGTTATGGTGGACTGGTAATGAACGATGTATTTGGAATAGGTGGACCCTTTGGAAACATACAGTTTATTATCCGTTGTCGTGTGGAAGGTCTAAGAGACTGGGGCCCTTCACAATCTCCATTTAATTCGTTTTTGTTATTGCAAGGTTTAGAAACACTTACTTTAAGAGTGGAAAGAACCTGTGAAAATGCCTTGGCTTTAGCTAAATGGCTAGAAAGTCATGAGGAAGTGGAATCTGTTTCCTATCCGGGCTTGGAAAATCATTCTTCTTATAAAGTAGCTCAAAAATATTTAACTAGAGGCTTTGGTGGAGTTTTATCTTTTAAGTTGAAAGGGGGAAGAGAGCGAGCTGAGAAATTTGTAAATAGTTTGAAATTAATTTCCCACCTTGCGAATGTTGGAGATTCTAAAACTCTGATCATACATCCGGCTTCTACTACCCATTCACAACTTAACGAAAAAGAGCAATCGACTGCTGGAGTTGACCCAAATTTGTTAAGAATTTCACTTGGAATAGAGCATATAGAAGATATTAAGGCAGATATTATACAAGCACTTTAAAATTACCAACCCACGTCTAAATAAGCTCAATACGTGGGTTTTTTTATCAAATGTTAAATAATCATATTTTTAAATACGATTCACCCTTTCAGCTAGAAAATGGAGAATGGCTACCAGAATTTGAGCTGGCTTATACAACCTATGGTGTCTTAAATGAAGACAAGTCAAACGTGGTATGGGTTTGTCATGCTTTTACCGGTAATGCGAATCCATCTGACTGGTGGAGTGGATTGATTGGAGATAGAAGGATGTTTAATCCACGCTCACATTTTGTTATTTGTGCCAATATTATTGGTTCCCATTACGGAAGCACTAATCCATTGAGCATAAACCCTTTAAGCGGAGAAGCCTATTTTCATGATTTCCCTTTTATTTCTATTCGTGATATTATAAACAGTTTTATACATTTAAGGAATCATTTAGGACTAGAAAGAATAGCCTATTTGCTTGGTGGCTCATTAGGAGGTCAACAAGCGGTTGAATGGGCAATTATGGAACCAAATTTGGTGGAAAAATTAATTCTATTTTCTACTAATGCGGTTCATTCACCTTGGGGAATTGCCTTTAATGAAAGTCAAAGAATGGCCATAGCCAATGATCCAACTTGGGAACAAAATAATGCAAAAGCTGGATCTGAAGGAATGAAAGTTGCACGAGCGATTGCACTTTTATCATACCGAAACTATGAAACTTATAATCGTACACAATCTAGAGATGAGGGACAAATAGATTTTTTTAGAGCTAATACTTATCAAAACTATCAAGGTGAAAAAATACAAAGGAGGTTTAATGCTTTTTCCTATTGGATTTTATCAAAAATGTTTGATTCTCATGATGTGGGTAGAAATAGAGGAGGTTTAAAAAAAGCTTTAGAATTAATAAATTCGAAAACTTTGGTTATTGGAATTACTTCAGATATTTTATTTCCTCCAGTTGAACAGGCAAAAATGGCACAATTAATTCCAAACGCAGTTTTTAAAGAGATTGATTCAACTTATGGGCATGATGGATTCCTAATAGAATTTGAAGCTATGGCAAGTGCAATTCAAGAATGGGAAAATTCTTTTATTTCTTTTTGAGCGTTTTTAATAACCCTTTCTTTTTTCCAATTAAACCACTTTTGATTAAAAACTTTAATTAGAACTTCATCAATATGAGTCATAATACCAACTTGCCAAATGCCTAATAGTCTATCTTTCAAATAAGGGCTAAGCGAACGCATTGCAAATCCTAAGCCAGCAGTATTGTATTCAATATGATGCCACCAGCCTGCGGGCATAAAAATAGTGTCTCCAGGTTCAAGAATTATGTCAATGCCTTTAATGTATTTTAAACCAGGATATTTTTCAAAGTCGGGATTATTGATGTCAACGGAGGTATGAGTAGAAAATGGATATTGATATAAAAGTTTGGAATATTTAGGATCGAACAAAACTATACGTTTGTATCCTACAAGTTCAGTTAGAAATACACAACTATTATCCATGTCTCTATGAATACGAGTTATCGCTCCTTTTCCCCCAAAAAAAGCTAAAGGTAAAAAAGTAAATACTTTATCGGCAATGTTAGGAAATTTAAAATCTTTAAGCAGTTCAGTTTTATGTTTAAATACATTAAATAGGAATAGTCTTTTAGTAGTTGGTTTGTCTTGAATGAGTTGTAAATAATCCCCAAATTTCATTTTCAAATTAGCTCTTTTGTAGGATTGTGCATCTTGTTGTTTTTCATTTTCATTATCAAAGACTCCAACTTCTAAATGGCCTAATTCATTTAAGAAATAATTGAATGTCCATTCATAGACTTTTGAGTTTTTTCCAAAAAGGTGCTTTATTATTACCGGTTTTTGAGGCTTCATGTATAGCCTTTGAAAATCGGCTCTAGATATATTTTCAATCCGATCTATATGATGGCTTAATTGAATTGGACTAGTTTGGGCCTTAAACATTTCATTTTTTAAGATTAATGTAAAATACTCTGGCTAATAAACAAAAGAATGAATATTGTTTGTTCCAAATATAGGCTAAATTTTTTAAAAAATCGATATTTGATTTTTAATAGATAATAAGGTTTAAAATAATCTAAATCGAAATTTTT
>JANNWE010000382.1:0-5880 GCA_031414675.1 Cytophagaceae bacterium | reverse complement strand
AAAACAGCAGACATATTCGCATATGCTACTGACTTATAGCCTTTTGCATCAGTTTCAATCAATTCGGGAAATACTTCTTCAATTTCTTGAGCAACGAACCCGATTTGCTTATTTTGACTATGATTCTGATCTTTCCAGTTAAAATAAACACCCCGAATCTGGTTGATTTTTTGTAGAACATTATTTATTGGTTCAATATTCTTCTTCAAACGAAAATCAGAAGACTGGGTTAGCGTTCCAGCAAGAATAGCATTACCATCACCCCTTAATGACAATACATCGGATGCATTTGGTACATAATAAAAATTAAATTGTGAATTAGCAGCATTCATACCCCTGTAAGCCGCTTGATGCCAACCTTCACCATTCGTATTTCGAAAGCTTATTCGAGCATAGTCATCTTCCTTTTCTTCGAGTAGTAACTGAAAATTATTGATAACATTTGAATTAGCTATAAATTTACCTGCAACATTGTTTGTTCCGCCAGATACTTCAGAGATTACACCAAAATTATCTCCACCTCCATTCGAAAGAGAGTTAATTCCTATTTTTAAACCACTTGGACCTGAAGCTTCTGCACTAACTCCAATTCTATTTCCTGAGCCACCACCCAAATTTAAAGCCACAAAATGACCTCCCTCTACAGGACCTGAACCTATATTGTCGGAACTTACATAAACCCCATAAGCATTATTGGTTGTTCGGGTGTTGGTTACTCCAAACAAAGCATAACGAGGAGTTGTTGATAATATATTTGATGAATAAACACTACTTATCAGACCATACTGGTAGCCTAACGAATTAGTTTCTACTGCAAATTGTCCAGCAATATTATCTCCTCCACCTTTTGCCAAACCTACAATTCAATAGTTAGTGTAAGAAGTTGAACTCCCTGACGATACTCCTAAAATTGCCATATTTAGAGAGGTCGAGTTATTTACCAATGAGCTAACTCCAATTAATGACCTTTCTGTTGATGTACTTCCGGTTGTAATATATTGGGTAGAATATACTGAACTTAAATAGCCATGTTGACTTGGAGAAGTAGGAATTCCGACTATTTTCTGAATAGCATCAATTCCGTTTGGGTCTGATGAAATCGAGTTTTGTGCAGACAAACTCAGATTCAACAGAGTAATAATTAAAGACAAAAGTATTTTCTTTATGGTCATTTCAGATTTAAAATATTTGCTACAAAACTATCTGTAAACCTAAAAAAACACTTGCACTAAGACGCCAAAAACATGGACGAAAACGTCATTCACCTTTTTTATTGAATTCAGACGGACTTTTACCAAAATATTTCTTGAAAAGACGAGTAAAATACGCTGGGTCGGAAAAACCTAAAGCGTAGGCAATTTCAGATATATTGTTATCGCTGTTCAACAACATTTTCGCTGCTTCTTCCATTTTGAGCGTCGTAATAAAATTCGTGGGTGTTGTATCAAGTTTTTCTTTGAAGATTCTTTGAAGTTGTCGCAAACTCAGTGCCAAAACATCGGCCAATTCCGCAGGGCTAATATTTTGGTCTAATTTGCTCAAAACATACTGTTTAGCTTGCGCAACGAAGGCATCTTCAGGGAGAAAAATTATTTTCTCTGAATCAAGAAAAGTGGTTAGTTTAGAATTTAAATTATGATTTTTAGGTTGAATTTGCCGAAGCATAAAGTTTTTTCGAGCCAAAATAAGTATAGAAGGCATGAAAAGTAGTAGGATTACTAACAATAAAATCCACCAATATTGAGCATACTTCAGGTTTATTTGTTTCCAATCCGAAGCCGAACCTTTCAAAGTAGCTTTTCTCCACGTATTGGGAAAGCCAAAATTAGCATTATTATTTACACTCTGAAAAGCATAATTCGGAATCATGTCTTCCTCGCCCAATGGCTTAATATCAATATATTCGTCAGCATCATTAATGCAAACATCTATTTTGAAAGTTTGTCCTTCCTGCGGACGAATCCCCAAAGCTGCCCAAGCAATCCGAAATTCTATTACATAACCCGAATCATTGTCCATCTCGTTATTGATGGTCCCTTCAAATTTTGTAAATAAATACTTTATAATATGGTTTGTATCGGTATCCTTTGGGACTTTGTAATCTTTTACTTTCAATAAATATTTATCTCCGCCCCGAAACACCGTCAGATTCCCCATATAATCCATAATCAACTGATAATCATCATCATCCATTATGGTTTTACTATTATTTTGGGTATCCACGTAAAGCTCAATTCCATCATTAAAAGTGAGTCGTGGGCTACCGTTTTTATCTTTGGCGAGGTCGGTGAGTTGCTTATCTTTTACATGAAAAACCCCATAGAGATATGTTTCATCAAAACCGAAATCATAACGAAGCTCATTAGGCGATTTTACAGGATGAGAAGTTTGATTAAAAGAATAATTAATTGATGACCAATCATTTAGCTCGCCATCTACTTTAGGAGAATTGTCTTGGTAGTTAATCAAAATTTGTGCTTTTACTGAAATAAAAGATAAAAACAGCAAAAAGAAAAGTAACTTTTTCATGGAAAATATTAAGGCTCGCCAAAACTACATTTTTTTTGTAAAAAAGAGTAATTTATTCCTTGAAAAGGCTTTTATAATCTGTTTGTAAACCCAACTGAGGCCAAGGGTAAAATACTTAAAGCAGTATTAAATTATTGGAGTGATTCGGACAATATTATTCAGAAAATGAATGAAAAAACTTATCTAATTTCATTTTATTCCCATCCTTTTTGGTTGTAATCCAAGTAAAAAAATAGTCAGCAAAATTGAAAACTTGCTGGCTTTTTATCCTTTAAAGAAAAATAGTTTTGTGCATAGATTTTCCATCAATACTAAATTTTTTACTAATTAGCTTAAGAAACCATCTGCTTCATGGCCCATATCAAAAATGATTTTTTTTCTTTCGGCAGTTCTAACTTTTGAATACTATTTGTTTGGTGACCTTCAACGGTTTTTCAGAGAAGAAGAGCATTTCAACTAGATTTATTCTCTACTTTTATCTAATTCATGTTTTTTGTTGGCCATCTCATCTAACATTTGTGTCAAGGTTTTTTTGTCAAAATATTTTCCTTTTGTAAATACTCCAAAAATATTACTTATTGCATTAATATCCTTTAATGGGTTCCCATTGAGTATAACTAAATCCGCTAATTTTCCAATGTCAACGCTTCCTATTTTATCAAATTTTCCCATAAATTTAGCCCCATTCATTGTAGCAGTTTGTAGTATTTCTAGTGGTTTTAAACCACTTTCCTGAAACAATCCTAACTCCTCAATCAAACTTGCTGCAGGATAAACGAATGTATTTAATGCAGCACAATCACTCCCAGCTATAATCATCATTCCTGATTTTTGAACGAAGGGTAATTGTTTAGCAATTAGTTGATAGCGATCTTTTCTTTGTTTTTTTTGTTCAGGAGAATCATTTGCCATTCTATCTATTCGCCATTGATAATTCGACATAAATCGTTTGGTTAAATACTTTTGAAAATCATCAGTTTTATGGTTATTTTCATCTAAATATGCCAATTGTTTTCCGCCTATCAATGTGGGGCAAACAGCTACATTCTTTGAAGCCAATACTGCATAAGCTTTGGAGGCTTTTTCTTGGTTGAAATTAAGCAAGAAATTGTTCTCCGCTTGGGCTTTTGTAAGGCTTTGGTCCATGATCCCTTTTTTGCTGGCAGTTTCATCACTTCCAAGTCTTAATAAATAACTGGCATGTTCTATGGCTGAGAAGCCCTCATTGGCTAAGTCCTGTATAGTGAGGTCATAAGGCACATGTCCAGTTACCAAATATCCTCTTTTTTTAGCTTCCACAATACTTTTTAAGAATAAATCTCCCTTGAGGGTGTTTTCCGTAATCTTTATAAAATCAACTTGTAGGCTATCTAAATAATTTAACATTTTGGTAAGCTGAGCCTCGTTTTCGATTTCTAAATCCCCTTTCCAAATTGAATTTAATCCTTCCAGTTTTCTTCCCGCTGTATAAATAGTAGGTCCCAAAAGTTTACCTTCATTTATTTCTTCCCGCCATTTTAAAACTTGTAAACCCAAGTCACTTGCAGCATCTCTAACGGTTGTAATTCCATGAGCAATAAAAATAGGAAACAGTGCTTTATTGTCTTCTATTAAATCTTGCCCTTCTATATGAACATGCATATCCCAAAGTCCTGGAATTAGATATTTTCCTTTAATATCGATTTTTTGAGAAGCTTTATTTTTTAGTGTTTTGTAAGAATCAATATTTTTAATTGTTTGATTTTCTATTAGAATTGCTTTATTTTTTGAAATTTTTCCTGTTTTAACATCTATGATTTTTGCATTGTAGATTAAATAGGTTTTATCTTGTGAAAAGGCAAATGTTAAGAAATGGAACAAAATATAGGTGAAGAAAAGTCTTGATTTTTGAAGAATCATAAGGTACATTTTTTTAGTTATTAAATTTAGTAGAAAAAAATCGATAAATGACTTTTTGCTGCTGGATATTACTTAATCAAAAAAAAGAATATTTAGATTTTCAATCTTCTTCCTAGTTTCATAGAAATTAAATGGGCCCTATTTTTTTAAAATGGTAGTTGAAAAATCTTCTCTTGTGGCAATTATTTAAACAAACTAGAAAATGTTTGGAAAAAGGGACTTGTTTTATCCTTAAAAGCCAGAAATCATTAAGAATATCACTATTTTAAATTATTTTCTATGGAAATAAGTATTTGTATATTAGATAGTTATGTTGTTAAGTGTGATTTTTTTTCTTGAAAGTTAAAATTTTTAAAATCAGAAGTTCAATACCTGTTTCATTCACAGTTTCTTTGTTCTGTTGTAAAAAATCCGGAATTATTAGGTAGGTATTCAAATCCGGGTTGTAGAAGAATATTTTTTTCAAATAAATAATTGATTTTTGAATTAGTTATTTTTTGAACTGAAATAATTCTATTGGACTGATAATTTAAATTTGTGTCTGAAAAATTTCCTTGAAGATTTTTGTCATTACAATCATATAATCTTTTTTTAAATGTAAAATCTGAAAGTGCATTTGTAAATTCCGAACAATTTGAATTATTGCAAAATCGTATTTTAAAATAATTAAGAGATGCTGGTTTTAATCCTTTAACTTTAAAAAAGGTTAGGTTTTCGCTAACATTTGCAATTTTACTAAATTCAGAATTAGTAATGGAATGCCAAATCTCTGTAGTATAATTTTTTTGTCCTTCCTTAGACCAAGTTATATTTATTTGGTTATCGTTTAAGGCATTTACTCGAAAAGTACTGGGCGTAAGTAAACCAAATTCTAAAGATGGTGGGCCATTTTGAATTGGAAATTTGTAGAATGAAAATGCACTGTGATTCTTGGCGTTTTTCAAATAAGGACCAAAAAATACTTGATTATCTGTCATTGTAGATCCTAAATACGTTACATAATTGGAATTTTGTGGGGAATTGAATTTTAAAAAGACTTCATTCCCATTAGCGATTGTGCTGACTGTAGGAGAATTTTGAGGAGAATAAATACTCGAAGAAAGATTTTCACTTAAAAAAAATGAACCATTTAATGCATGGTTTTCTTGAGGAACCACTAGGTTTTGATCGGGTTGAAATCTCAAAACTAAGGTATCTTTTGTTGGTTTATAATATGCATATTGAATATTCGGAGGCTCTATTTCTTGGGTATTAGTTTCGCCATAAAAATCTCTTAACATTAAGTTGGATATACCATTTGCGATATTTATATAACTTCCGTATCCATAATGTATACCGTCATAAATATTTTGTCCAATGGCAGAGTAGGATTCTACGTCTTTAGGAAAAAGAATTTTGGTTTTTCTTTGAAAATCTCTCAAAAAACCCGCTTGTTCTATCACAATACTATTA
>JANNWE010000381.1:0-23508 GCA_031414675.1 Cytophagaceae bacterium | reverse complement strand
TAAACCTAGGCTCTTTTATCAGATTTATAGACGTTTTAAAGATTAAAAATTGGAGAGGATCCGAAAAAAAACTTGAAAAAATACAATACAATTTATTCGAAAAAATGGAGGGGGTAATTTTGCAAACGTGAGATAATCAACCTATATTTACAATAAACACATGTTTTTGGACATTTTTAAAATTAACCGTTTGACAGTAATACAATTCTTAAAAATATTACCTTTAGAAATTTGAGAAGTAACAATTTTTTAGACATATTTTAGTAAAAAACCTTCTCAAATTTCAATTGTAAATAGTAGTTCACAATTAAATTTTAAACTTTTGAATAATCTTTCAATTTTATCGAAATTTAATCCTTAAATTGCCTTACAATTAGTGGATTATAAAAACTACATTGTATATGGGGAGGAAAGTTTTGATTCTGAATGCAGATTATAGTGCAATTAGTATATGTACCGTTCCCAAAGCATTTTTATTGGTTTATCTAAATAAGGCCGAAATGGTGGCCGAAATACCAAAAGCACAATTACGAACAATTACTCGAGCCTATCCTTTGCCATCTATTATTCGCCTTAATAGCTATGTAAACGTACCTTTTAGAGGCGTGGTAATGAATCGGAACAATATTTTCAAAAGGGATAATAATAATTGTGTGTATTGCGGACATCACAAAGATCTTACCTTAGACCATGTAATGCCAAAATCTCGCGGAGGAAAAACTCATTGGGAAAACTTAGTGACTGCCTGCAAAAAATGCAACAGCAGAAAAGGTAAACTTACCCCCGAAGAAGCAAACATGCCATTAAAATATTCTCCTTTCAAACCCACATTTCTCACTTTTGTAAGAGATTGTTCGGGAAAATTAGAAGACAATTGGTTGCCATTTCTAAATAAACGGAGGTAAAAAATTGAATTTTAGAATTTTCTTACACAAAAAGCACATTCTTCTTGCTTCTTCTAAAGCTTTTTTCTAATTTTGCAATCCTTTTTGGGAAATAATGAATTTTTTAAATCAATTTTAATAGTTTCGCTCGAGCTATTAATGTAATTATGAGCAGCTTATAACATTTTATGGCAAATCAAACATTCCCTGATTTCGATTGGGACAAAGTAACAAAAAAAGGTATTGGTGCTGGATATTCTTCAGCAGAAAAAGCAGAATTAGAAGCTATTTACAGTGAGACGTTTTCCGCAATTGCTGAGAAAGACGTTGTAGATGCGCTAATTGTGGGTATTACTGAAAGAGAAGTTTTATTAAACATTGGTTTTAAGTCCGATGGTATTGTTTCCCGTTCTGAATTCCGTGATTTACCAAATCTTAAGGTAGGAGACAAAGTAGAGGTATTTATTGAAAAACAAGAAGATTCTTTAGGTCAATTGGTTATTTCTCGTAAAAAAGCAAGAATATTAACCGCATGGACTAGAATAGAAGAGGCTTTAGAAACTGACATAATAGTGGATGCATTGATTAAGCGTCGTACTAAAGGAGGTTTAATTGTTGATATCTACGGAATTGAAGCCTTCTTGCCAGGGTCTCAAATAGATGTTAAACCTATCAGAGACTTCGATGTTTTCGTAGGAAAACGTATGGAAGTGAAAGTGGTTAAAATAAATCATGCTAACGATAATGTTGTAGTTTCTCACAAAGTTTTAATTGAAAAAGATCTAGAGACGCAACGTCAGCAAATATTAACTAACCTAGACAAAGGTCAAGTATTGGAAGGTGTAGTTAAAAATATCACAAACTTTGGTGTATTCATTGATTTAGGTGGTGTTGACGGTCTATTGCATATTACAGATATTTCGTGGGGTAGAGTAAATCATCCAAACGAAGTATTAAATTTAGACGACAAAATTAAAGTAGTAGTACTAGATTTTGATGAAGATAAGAAACGTATTTCTTTAGGCATGAAGCAATTAGAAGCCCATCCTTGGGATTCACTGGCTGAAACTTTAGAGGTAGGTTCTAAAGTTAGCGGAAAAATTGTAAATATTGCAGATTATGGCGCATTCTTAGAATTAAAGCCAGGTGTGGAAGGTTTAATTCACGTTTCAGAAATGTCTTGGTCACAACATTTAAGAAATCCTTCCGATTTCCTTCAAATTGGAGACGACATTTCAGCTGTAGTTCTAACGTTAGACAAGGAAGAGAGAAAAATGTCATTAGGAATTAAACAAATGACAGAAGACCCTTGGACAAAACAAGATCTTTTAGCTAAATACGCTATTGGTACAAAACATAAAGGAACAGTTCGTAATCTTACCAACTTTGGCCTATTCTTAGAATTAGAGGAAGGTATTGATGGATTAGTACACGTTTCTGACCTTTCATGGACTAAGAAAATTAAACACCCTTCTGATTTTGTTAAAATCGGGGACGAGTTAGAAGTTTTGGTTTTAGAGTTGGATGGCGAAAACAGAAGATTGGCCCTTTCTCACAAACATTTAGAAGAAAACCCTTGGGATACTTTTGAAACAGTATTCGAAGTTGGCTCTATTCATGACTGTACTATTGTGGGTAAAAATGATAAACAAGTTACACTCGAGTTACCTTATGGAATTGAAGGGATATCGGCACTAAAGACAATTGCAAAAGCAGATGGTACGCTTGGTGAAGTTGGAGAAAGACTTTCTTTCGAAGTGACTGAGTTTAATAAGGAAGAAAAGAAAATTGTTCTTTCTCATAGCAAAACTTGGGAAGTTATAGAAGAAGTTAAGGTGGAAAAGAAAAAAGCCCCTGCTAAAACTTCAGATAAAAACAAATTGCCAGAAATGGAGAAATCAACTTTAGGAGACCTTTCTGCTCTTGCGGCTTTGAAAGATCAAATGGAAAGTGGAGAAGCACCTAAGAAGAAAGTTGTTAAGAAAAAAGTTACTGAAAAAGGAGAAGCATAAGACGCTTTAAATTAATAGTATAAGAATAGCTATCAGCAATTGATAGCTATTTTCTTTTGTCTTAAGATTTAATTATAGACTTTTTTTTGGCATTAAGGCATTTTGGTAGTAAATTTGCATTCCTTAATGTAGAAGGAAAAAATAAGGTCCTGTGGCCGAGCGGCTAGGCAGAGCTCTGCAAAAGCTTCCACAGCGGTTCGAATCCGCTCGGGACCTCAAAAAAACAGTTTGTTGAACTTAGATAAATACCATTTATTAAGCATCTCATTAGATGTTTTTTAGATGGTTTTTTTTATTCAAAACATTGAATACTAAACTATTGCATCCTTATTTAAAATCATTCTAAATTTTAAATTCTCTAAAAAAAATAGAATACTTATTTTGATAAAAAGCAATCCTACCTTAGCTTTGCACTCTGAAAAATTGCATCATTCTATTATCCAAATGATAAATAAAATTTCCTTAAAACTAATTTTCATCCTTTTTATTAGTGGGCTATTTAGCCAATCAGCTTTTGCTCAAGATGGAGATGCGGCCGCAGGCGAAACATTATATAAAAACAATTGTGCTCAATGCCATGCTACTGGATCTGAAGTTGTAGTAGGGCCGGGCTTAAAAGGCATTGAAGAACGAAGAGATTATGCTTGGCTCAAAAAATGGATAAATAATCCAGCTGCAGTTATCGGAAGTGGTGATAAGTATGCAGTAGAATTGTATGAAAAATACAATAAAACGCAAATGACCGCATTTCCAAGTTTTGGAGATGCTGAAATAAAAAATCTTTTGGCTTATGTTAAAACAGCTAATGCAGCTCCAGTAGTTGATCCAAATGCCGCTCCAGTTGCCAATGTAGCAACTCAAGAAACAGGCGGAGGAAAATTCTTCAATATTGTGTTAATTGCTCTTTTAGTAATAATGGGTTTAGTATTAGTAGCCCTACTTGCGGTATTAAGTTTATTAAGTAAATTAGCTGGAACAAGTGAAACCGAAGGTTTAACTACTAAGTCCGCTTTAGATACATTCAAAGACAATCTCAAGGGCTTAGCCTCCAACAAAACTATTCGTTCAGCTGTGATTTGGTTATTTATCATTCTAGGAACTAAAGCAACTTTAGACGGAATGTTTAGTATTGGTGTGCACCAAGGATATGCTCCTAAACAACCAATTGCTTTTTCTCATAAATTACATGCGGGTGAAATGCAAATAAACTGTGCAAATTGTCACACTGGAGTATACAAAGGTAAGCAAGCAGGTATTCCTTCTTCTAGTATATGTATGAATTGTCATAATACTATTAAAAGAGAGTCTCCTGAGATTCAAAAGATTTATACTGCCTTAGAAAAAGATCAGCCTGTGGAGTGGGTAAGAGTTCATAATCTTCCAGATTTGGCATATTTTAATCACGCGCAACATACTAATGTGGCTGGATTAGATTGTGAAAATTGTCACGGTGAAGTAAACAAAATGGAAGTAGTACAACAACGCAAAACGCTCACAATGGGTTGGTGTATTGATTGTCATAGAAAAACGGATGTAAATTCAAAAGGAAATGCATATTACGATGCTTTGTTAACCGCTCATAACAGCACTAGCAAAGAAGCAATGAAGGTAGAAGACATTGGTGGATTAGAATGTGCTAAATGTCATTATTAATATAAATTATCCTCTTATTTTTGAACAAAGAGAAATCAATATAAACGAATGGAGAATACTACTAAAAAGTATTGGAAAGGTATTGAAGAGTTGAAAAACGATATCAGTGTTGTAAAAAATGCAGATAGAGAGTTTAATCTTGAAGAAATTGAGGGAGGAACCTATCGTAGGGATTTCCTAAAAATGTTGGGGTTTGGTGTTGCTGCTGTTTCTTTAGCCGCATGTGATGCACCGGTTAGAAAAGCAATTCCTTATTTAAATAAACCAGAGGATATTGAGCCTGGCATTCCAAACTACTATGCATCTTCTTATACATTAGGAGGACATTATGCTAGTATTTTAGTAAAAACTAGGGAGGGCCGACCGGTAAAAATAGAAGGAAATAAACTTTCAGGAGTAACAAAAGGCGGTGTAAATGCACCAGTACATGCCTCTTTACTTTCCTTATATGACAATGATAAACTGAAAGACCCAACCAAAGGAGGAAAGAAAATATCTTGGGACGCTTTAGATAGTGAAGTTTCTTCCGCTTTATCTAAGTCTACTAATGTACGAATAGTTTCTAATACTATTTTATCACCAGCCACAAAAGCGGTTATTGCTGATTTTACATCCAAATACCCAAGTACCAAACATATTACTTATGATACAAATTCTGTCTCAGGGCTTATTGAGGCAAATGGTGTATCTTTTGGCAAAGCCGCCATCCCTTCTTATTTGTTTGATAAAGCTTCTGTTATTGTTGGAATAAATTGTGATTTTTTAGGAACTTGGTTGTCTCCAATTGAGTTTGCAGCACAATGGGCCGAAACACGTAGGTTGAAATCAGGAAAGGATGGAAAGACAACTATGTCTCGCCACTACCAGTTTGAAACCGGAATGACTGTTTCTGGAGCAAATGCTGATTATCGTGGCATGTTCAAGCCTTCACAAGAAGGTGCATTAGTAGCAAATCTTTATAATAAAATAGTGGCAATTACTGGAGGTTCATCCATTAGTGCTGCAAAGTTGGAAGTAGAGCATTTAGATAAATGTGCACAAGATTTAATAAAAGCTAAAGGAACAAGTTTAGTTGTTTCTGGTTCAAATGATGTTGCTGTTCAAACAATCGTTAATGCCATAAATAGCATATTAGGAAATTTAGGAAATACTATAGATTTTGGAACAACAGTAAATTATAAACAAGGTAGCGATATTGCAATGGCAAATTTTGCTACTGAGTTAAAATCTGGATCTGTTGACGCAGTTATCTTTTTAGGTTCAAATCCAGTGTATGATTATATAGGTGGTTCGAATATTGCTAAAAGCTTAAAGAAAGTAAAATTTAGTATCGCTATTGCTGAAAGAGCAGACGAGACAGCTTCATTATGTCAATATGTAGCATTAAATTCCCACTTTTTAGAATCATGGGGAGATGCATCTCCCAAACAGGGCTATTATTCTTTAACTCAGCCTGTTATTTCTAATATCTTTAATTCTCGTCAAGGAGAATCTAGTTTATTGAATTGGGCAGGTAAGCCATCTGATTATCAAGCATATCTTAAAAGCTTCTGGGTGGCAAATATTTTAAATGGAAAATCTTGGTCACAAGTATTGCATGATGGGGTTTTTGAAACCCCCAATTCACTAAAAGTAGGAGCTCCTTTTTCAGGAAATCTTGCTGCTGCAGCAGCAGCAATAGGACAAACAAAAGGTTCTGAATTAGAATTATCAGTTTTTGAAAACGTAACAATCGGAACTGGATTACAAGCAAATAATCCTTGGCTTCAAGAAACTCCAGACCCAATATCTAAAGTTACATGGGAAAATACCGCTTCTTTTTCTCAAAAAACAGCAACAAAATTAAGTCTCGCGACTGGGGATATAGTAAAAATTACTGTTGGAAATAAAAGTGTAGAACTCCCTGTATTAATACAACCTGGTCAAGCACACGACACAGTAAGAGTTGCAATGGGATATGGAAGGACTGCTGCTGGAAAAGCCGGAAATACTGGAGTTGAAGTTTTAAGTATGCTATCTGGTTCAACTTCGGCGTCAAACCTTTGGGTAGGTGGTGTTAAAGTGGAGAAAACTAAAGATGGCTATACACTTCCTCAAACGCAAACGCATGAAACCGTAATGGGACGTGAGGCAGTTGTGCAGGAATCTATTCTATCTGAGTATGTTAAGAATCAAAAAGCGGGTAGATATGAGCCGATGATTTCTACATCAGATGGTTTGAAGAAACCATATTCAATTACGCTTTGGAATGGTCACGAAAAGAAAAATCATAGTTGGGGTTTAGTAATTGATCTAAATACCTGTACTGGGTGTTCTTCCTGTTTGGTAAGTTGCCAAGCAGAGAACAACGTTTCAGTTGTTGGAAAAGCGGAAGTAGCACGAGCGAGAGAAATGCATTGGATTCGAATTGATAGATATTATTCTAGTGATGCAGATCTTGAAAACAGATCTTTTGGTGGCTATAAAGATATGGAAAAAGCTTCTGAAAATCCTGAAGTGATGTTCCAACCTATGATGTGTCAGCATTGCTCAAACGCTCCATGTGAAACTGTTTGTCCAGTTTTAGCTACTACTCATAGTTCAGAAGGGTTAAATCAAATGACTTATAACCGTTGCGTAGGAACTCGTTATTGTGCAAACAATTGCCCATATAAAGTAAGAAGATTTAACTGGTTTAAATATTTTGAGAATGACAATTTCGATTTTCATTTCAATAACGATTTAGGTAGAATGGTCATTAATCCAGATGTAACCGTTAGGTCCAGAGGGGTTATTGAGAAATGTTCTATGTGTGTTCAACGTATTCAATCTGGTAAATTAACAGCCAAAAAAGAAAAACGCCGTCCTATAGATGGAGAGATTGAAACTGCTTGTTCTCAATCTTGTCCAACAGGTGCCATTACTTTTGGAGATATGTTAGATCCGGAGTCTAAAATTTCAAAAATTCTAGAAAGAGAAGAAGAAGGAAGAGCTTTCCAAGTTTTAGAAGAAGTAAATGTAAGGCCACAAGTAAATTATTTAGTAAAAATTAGAAATAAAGACGAAGGTAAAAAAGTTGCAGAACCGGCACACAGTGCAGAACATGCCGCTCATTAATTTTTTGTAAATTCAATAATTAAAATAGTTCTTAACAAATTTTAGGATAATAGTATGTCAGTAGTTTCACCTATAAGAGAACATTTGGTAACCGGTGGTAAAACCTATCACGATGTTACAGAAGATATATGCAGACATGTAGAAAGCAAACCTACTAAAGAATGGAAAATAGCTTTTTCAATTTCTGTTTTGGTATTGCTTTATGGCGGATCGTGGGTTCTATGGACTTGGTGGGAAGGTCTAGGTGTTTGGGGTTTAAATAAAACCGTCGGCTGGGCCTGGGATATTACCAACTTCGTTTGGTGGGTTGGTATTGGTCACGCTGGAACGCTAATTTCAGCAATCCTACTTTTGTTCCGTCAAAAATGGAGAACCTCTATTAACAGAGCAGCAGAAGCTATGACTATATTTGCTGTACTTTGTGCTGCTTCATTTATTGTTATGCACATGGGTCGCCCTTGGCTGGCTTATTGGGCATTGCCACTTCCAAATACATTTGGATCATTATGGGTAAACTTTAATTCACCCCTAGTTTGGGACGTTTTTGCAATTTCGACCTATTTTTCAGTTTCATGTCTTTTTTGGTATATCGGTTTAGTTCCAGATTTAGCCACGATTAGAGATAGGGCTACTGGAGTAAGAAAAAGTATATATGGTGCATTGTCACTAGGATGGACAGGCGGAGCAAAGACTTGGGCTAGATATGAGGATGTATCTTTAATTTTAGCAGGTTTATCCACTCCCTTAGTTCTTTCAGTACATACAATTGTATCATTTGACTTTGCTACTTCTGTAATACCAGGATGGCATACAACCATATTCCCACCTTATTTTGTGGCAGGTGCAATTTTTTCAGGTTTTGCCATGGTTCAGAACCTAATGTTGGTAACCAGAGTGGTTTATAAACTGGAAGACTATATTACAATAGAACATATCGGTTTAATGAACAAAATCATAACTGTTACAGGATCAATAGTTGGGGTTGCATATATCACCGAATTTTTTATCGCATTTTATTCTGGAGTTCAGTACGAAAGTTATGCCTTTTTGAATAGGGCAACAGGTCCATTATGGTGGTCTTATGCTATGATGATGACCTGCAATGTATTGTCTCCTCAAATATTTTGGTTTAAAAGTATGAGGGAAAATATTGTAGTCTCATTTGTAATAGCGGTTGTAGTAAACATAGGTATGTGGTTTGAGCGTTTTGTAATTATAGTTACATCATTGCACAGAGATTATCTTCCTTCAAGCTGGACTTATTTTACACCAAGAATGGGAGACATAGGTGATTATTTATTTTCATTTGGCTTTTTCTTTACTTGTTTTTTCTTGTTTTCTAAATTTTTGCCAGTAATTAACATGGCTGAAGTTAAAGCAGTACTAAAAACGGCTTCTGAAAAAACAGCAGAAAAATCAAAAGTATCAGCTCATTAATTAAAAAGAAATTATCAGAAAAATGGCAGATAAGAAATATTTAGTAGGCATTTTTGAAGACGAAGACGTCGTGATGAGTGCCGTAGGTAAAATTCGAGGAAGTAACATTAAGATTCACGAAGTCTATTGTCCTTATCCAGTTCATGGATTAGACTCCGCTTTGGGATATGAAAGACCACGAATGGGTGTATCGGCATTTCTATTTGGGATGACAGGAACTACTTTAGCATTTTTACTTACTTTTTGGACCATGGGAATTGACTGGCCAATGAATATTGGTGGTAAAAACTTTTTTCCCTTCCCTACAAATATCCCAATTGTTTTTGAATTAACTGTATTATTGGCTTCTTATGGAATGGCTTTCACTTTTTTCTTTATGGAAGGATTAGTTCCAAGTGCTAAACCAATAATTTTTGATTTAAGAAGCACAGATGATAAATTTGTAATGGCTATTGACATGGGAAAAAATAGTATTTCTGAATTAGAAATATCAGATATTTTGAAGTCAACAGGTGCTTCTGAAGTGAATGTAAAAGAAATTTAAGAGATTTAAAATCATTAAAAATGAATAATAAGAAATCATATATAAAATTGTTTTTAACACTTGTAATTGGTTGTTCACTTTTTGGATGCGATAATCAAAACTCTACAGGTTGGGAGTATGCTCCAAATATGTATAATTCTTTAGGTTATGAACCACAGACTCAGATTAAGAAGAATACGATTAATGCGAATGGATTGAATATGCGTTATCCAGTGGAAGGAACAATAGCCAGAAGAAATTTTCAAACTAGTTATGTTCAAGACGATAGCAGTGTCATAAATGATATAATGGTATATGACATCAATAAGGATGGATTAGCAGCTGCTTCTACTAATTTAAAAAACCCAATGCCTTGGTCTGAAAAAGTAGAAGAAGAAGGGAAAGTTTTATATGAGCGCAATTGTCAACATTGTCATGGAGCTGGAGGAGCAGGAGATGGGAAAGTTGCAAAATACTATAAGGGAGTTCCAAACTATGCATCTGATGCATATAAGAACTTGAACGATGGTCATATTTTTCATGTAATAACTTATGGAAAAGGAAGAATGTGGTCATTAAAAGGCCAAGTTACTCCTGCGGAGCGTTGGAAGATTGTTCATTATGTTCATAGATTACAGTTAGGTAGTTAAAATACCTTACTTATTTTTAATTTTATTTTAAGCGTTAATAGTAAATATATATAAAATGGCTCATAAGCACGAAATACCATCATTAGATGAATCATTTGACTTTAATCCTGAATTAAAGAAAAAACTCATTTTCTCTGCAATACTTGGTGTAGCCTTAGTAGCACTTGGTGCTTTTTTAATATCTAAGCATTGGAGTATTGGTGTTTGGGAATCTGCAGCTCATGGTGCAGAACATTCAGGTGGTGAGCACGCCGAAGGTCATCATGGAGCTACACTTTTTTCCAGAATTGTTGCTAATTTGTGGATGAATAGTGTTTATTTTTTAGGTATATCTGTTGTTGGAGCCTTTTTTCTATCTTATAATTATGTGGCAAAAGCTGGTTGGTATGTTTCATTTAAAAGAGTTCCAGAAGCGTTTCCTTCTTTTATTATTGTCCCAGCTGCTATTATTTTAGCTTTGTATCTTATTCCTACTACTAGAGAAATAATTTTTCACTGGACTACCCCTGGAATAATGGAAAAGGGAAGTGCAACCTATGATAAGATAATAGCGGGTAAGTCTTGGTATCTAAATAATGGCTTTTTCTTAGCTCGTATTATTACATATTTTGTAGTTTGGTATTATTTATGGACTCAAATCAGAAAGAATTCGCTTCTAGAAGATCAATATGGCGATTTGTCTTATTATCATAAAAGTCGTAATTTCTCTAAAATGTTTTTAATATTTTTTGCTGTTACTTCATCTACTGCCGCTTGGGATTTATCCATGTCAATTGATTCTCATTGGTTTTCTACCATGTTTGGGTGGTATCATTTGGCTTCGTGGCATGTTGCAGGTCTTTCAGCAATGATGTTAACCATAATTCTTCTAAAAGAGCAAGGATATTTGAAGGCGGTTAAATTTAGTTCTATTCACGATTTAGGTAAATTGATGTTTGGTTTCTCTGTTTTTTGGACTTATGTGTGGTTTAGCCAATTTCTTTTGATATTTTACGCTAATCTCCCCGAAGAAACTATTTACTTTAGAGAGCGTTTTTCAGGACATGATGGAAGATATTTCGCCCCTTTTTTATTAAATATTTTATTAAATTTTATTTTTCCTTTCTTAATTTTAATGGCAAGGGAATCTAAAAGAAACTATACATTTTTAAAATTGGCATGTGGTTCAATATTAATTGGTCATTGGTTTGATTTTTATCAAATGCAGATGCCAGGGATTGCTAAGAATCAAGGGGGCATAGGAATTATTGAATGGGGAACGACATTGACTTTTGCTTCTTTATTTATTTATTTTGTAGCTAATCAGCTTTCAAAAAGCAATTTAATAGCTAAGAATCACCCATTCTTAGAGGAAAGTTTACATCATGATATTTAAGTATTTGTAAACAATTTTATTTAACAACAGATTATATATTTAGAATTATAATTTTTAGAAAATGACAATTTTAATAGTACTACTTTCCCTTTTGTTTATTGTTCTCACTTTTTTGGTGGTCAGTAAAGCTCAGTCAATTCTTAAAGGATTAGATAAAGCTAAATCAGTGGAAGAAACAGAATACTTAGGAGCTCCAGATAAAAGTAATTCTGCGAATGGTTTGGGATTATTTGTTTTTTGGTTGCTTAGTATCATAGGAATAGTTTGGTCTTTTAACAATGCTCAGAAAGATTTTCTTCCTGAAGCATCTTCTATCCATGGTAGAGAGACAGACTATTGGTTTTGGGTTTCTATGATTGTAATTATGATTGCTTTCTTTGTAATCAATTCAGTTTTATTTTATTTTACTTATAAATACAGGTACAAAAAAGGTCGTAAAGTTGCTTTTTTTACACATAATAATAATCTAGAAATTATTTGGACAACAATTCCTGCAGTTGTTATGGCCGGTTTAGTTTTTTCAGGTTTAAAAGTTTGGACCAAAGTAATGGATGATGCTCCTGCAAATGCTGAGGTTATCGAAATTATGGGAAAGCAATTTGCTTGGACTGTGCGGTATCCTGGAGTTGATGACAATAAGTTGGGGGATTATAATTATAAATTAATGGACGACGCAGGTGGAAATCCTATGGGGGTTGATTTTAGTGATGTAAATTCTTTTGATGATTTTTCAAATACCTCAGAAATTCACATACCTAAAGGTAAGCCAGTATTGCTTAAAATTAGAGCAAGAGATGTTTTGCATAGTGTTTTCATGCCTCACATGCGAGTAAAGATGGATGCAGTACCCGGAATGCCAACCAAGTTTTGGTTTGTTGCTGACAAGAGTACAGATGATATGAGGATAGAATTAGGAAAGCCAGATTTTAACTACGAGGTTGCTTGTACTGAAGTGTGTGGAAGATCTCATTTCGGAATGAAAATGCTTTTAGTAGTCGACGAGCCTGCAGATTATGAGAAATGGAAGAAAAATCAAAAACCACTTCTTACAGAGAACGCTGCCTTACTTGATAAAGTACCTGCTAATTTGAAAGCCAAGGCTTTAAAATATATAGCACAGGAAGCTACTCCTGTGGCAGAGGTGATGGAAGATACGACGAAGGTTGTAGCTTCTCGTGTGATTGGAAGTAAATTATTAGCAAAATTAAAATAATATAAATATGTCAGCTAGCGCTAAAGTAGATGTACATTCCCATGATGATCATGCTCATGAAGAGCATCATGAATTGGGGTTTATTAGAAAATATATTTTCTGCGAAGACCATAAAGTTATTGCAAAACAATATTTGATTTCAGGTATTATTTGGGCGTTTATTGGAGGTTTAATGTCAGTGGTGTTTAGATTGCAATTAGGTTTTCCAGACATGGATATGGCTTGGATGAAACCTATGCTAGGCCAGTGGGTTTCCATTGATCCCATATCAGGGTTAGGTAAATTGGATCCAAATTTTTACTTGGCTTTGGTTACCATGCACGGCACCATTATGGTATTTTTTGTTTTAACTGCTGGCTTAAGTGGTACATTTTCTAATTTTTTGATTCCACTTCAAGTGGGTGCTAGAGATATGGCCTCTGGATTTATGAATATGTTATCTTATTGGATATTTTTCATATCTAGCGTTTTAATGTTTGTTTCTATTTTTATTCAAACTGGTCCTGCCGGTGGTGGCTGGGTAATTTATCCACCATTAAGTGCATTGAAAGATGCCAATCCGGGTTCTCAAGATGGTATGACACTGTGGTTAGTATCTATGGCCCTTTTTATAGTATCTAGTCTTTTGGGTGGAATTAACTATGTTACTACAGTAATAAACCTAAGAACCAAAGGAATGTCAATGGACAAGTTGCCTTTAACAGTATGGGCATTTACATTCACTGCTACATTGGGGATTTTGTCTTTCCCTGTTCTATTTTCTGCGGCTTTACTCTTAATTTTTGATAGAAGCTTTGGAACAAGTTTTTACTTATCTGATATTTATATCAATGGGCAAGCCCTTCCGAATCAAGGGGGAAGTCCAATATTATTTCAGCATTTGTTTTGGTTCTTAGGTCATCCTGAAGTTTATATTGTAATTTTACCAGCTTTGGGTTTAACTTCGGAAATTATTGCAACAAATTCCAGGAAACCAATCTTTGGGTATAAAGCCATGATTTTCTCAATGGCTGGTATAACATTTCTAGCGTTTATTGTTTGGGCTCATCATATGTTTATGACGGGAATGAATCCTTTCTTGGGTTCTGTGTTTATGTTATTAACTTTAATTATTGCGGTTCCTTCTGCAGTTAAGGGTTTCAATTACACTGCTACTCTTTGGAGAGGAAATATCATTTTTACACCCGCAATGTTGTTTGCGATTGGTCTAGTATCGTTCTTTATTTCCGGTGGCTTAACGGGTATTATTTTAGGCAATGCTGCATTGGATATTCAATTGCATGATACTTATTTTGTAGTTGCCCACTTCCATTTAGTGATGGGTTCTGCAGCATTCTTTGGTATGATTGGAGGAGTGTATCACTGGTTTCCAAAAATGTTTGGAAGAATGATGAATCCTACTTTAGGTTATATCCACTTTTGGTTTACTTTTGTGGGAATATATTTAGTGTTTTTCCCAATGCATTATATTGGGATTGCAGGTTTTCCTAGAAGATATTATCAGTGGTCAGGTTTCGAAACATTTAATACCTATGCTGATTTAAATAGTTTTATTTCTGTTGCTGCAATTATTACATTTTTAGCACAGTTGATTTTTATTGTAAACTTTGTTTATTCCATTTTTAGAGGGAAGAGGGCTAGTTTAAATCCTTGGAAATCAAATACTTTAGAGTGGACTACTCCAATACATCCGGAACATGGCAATTGGGTTGGTGAAATACCAACGGTATATAGATGGCCTTATGATTATTCAAAACCGGGTGCTGATGATGATTTTATTCCTCAAAATGTTCCTTTTTCAGCTACAATGGGTTCGAATCTGCCAGAAGAGAACGAATTGATTAAATATGAGAAAGAAGTGGAATCAATAAAATTTGATCCTTCCATTCACGATTAATATTTTTTAACCTTAATGAAGTACAATGAAATAGGTTTCCTTTTTTTCATTGTACTTTTTTATTTAAGTGGATAAATTTTTTAGAAGATTTGGCATTTTAACAATTGCTTCAGTAGTAGTTTTAATTTTTGTAGGTGGGATAGTTCGTGCAACTGGTAGTGGAATGGGTTGCCCTGATTGGCCAAAATGTTTTGGCTCATGGATTCCACCAACAAATATCAACCAGTTACCTCTAAACTATCAGCAAGTATTTGGTGAAAAATTAAAAGGCGAGGTAGTATTTAATCCAATTAAAACTTGGATTGAATATTTAAATAGACTTTTGGGAGTTTTAATTGGTTTTTTTATTTTTTTGACCTTTATTTTTTCTTTTTTAACGTACAGGAAATCGGAATTAAAGATTGTAATTGTTTCTTTTTTTTCTTTTTTGTTGGTAGGTTTTGAGGGTTGGTTGGGTTCTAAAGTAGTTTCTAGTGAGCTACATCCTGTTTTGATTACCATACATATGTTGGTGTCTTTACTTATTTTAGGACTTTTGATTTTAGTTATTTTAAAGTCTTATAAACTAAAAGGCAATTACGATTCTTTTGCAGGAAATAAATCAACTTCTTTTCTTTTGTTAATAAGTTTCTTTCTAGTTATTAGTCAAATAGTTTTTGGAACTCAAATAAGAGAAGGAATAGATTTAGCTCAACAAAATATGGGCGATGGTTTAAGAAAAGAATGGGTAGACACTGTTTATGGAAAAATTTTGTTTCATGGGGGTCTTTCCCTTTTGATTTTAGCTTTACACTATAAAATATTTATAAATGTAAAGAAAATATCAGGAGCTGATATATTAGTGAAGTGGGCAAAGTTTTTATTGTTATTTGTAATTTTTAGTATTTTCAGTGGCGGAATACTTGGTTTTGCTGGTTTTCCAGCAGTAGTTCAGCCTTTTCATTTAGTATTTTCTAGTATAATAGTTTCTTTGCAATTTGTTGTTTATTTTTTGTTAGAACCTGATTTAATATAATTTGTGGAAAAAATTTTAGAAATGTCTTTGTTTGATAAAGTGAAAGCCTATTATGAACTAACAAAGTTTAGGCTCTCAATCACTGTCGTGTTTTCGAGTTGTTTTGGTTATTGCTTGGCTAATGGTAATTTTGAATTTAGAAGGCTTTTAATTTTTGCAGTTTCTGCTTTTTTTGTAACTGCAGCTGCTAATATTATTAACCAAATTAAAGAAATAGAGCTTGATAAGCTAATGGCTCGCACAATGTTCAGGCCACTTCCATCAGGAAGGTTGAGTATAAGCCAGGCTGCATTGTTTGCTGTTTTATCTGGTACTATAGCATTAAGTATTCTATATTTCGAATTTAATGCCTCTGCCGCTCTTTTATCTTTGCTATCCTTAGTGCTATATGGTTTTGTCTATACCCCATTAAAGCGAGTTGGGCCTATTGCTGTTGCGGTAGGAGCATTGCCTGGTGCATTTCCTCCAATGATTGGATGGGTGGCTGCTACAGGTCATTTTGGATTAGAACCTGGAATTTTGTTTGCAATTCAATTTTTCTGGCAGTTTCCTCATTTTTGGGCAATTGCTTGGGTTTTAGATGAAGATTACTCAAAGGCTGGATTTAAATTGTTACCCTCTAAAGGTGGCACCGATTTAAATTCTGCAATACAAATTACTATTTACACTTTGTTTTTATTACCACTTTGCTGGGTTCCATTTTATTTGAATATGACAGGAATTAATTCAGCAGTTATTGCTTTAATATGTGGTGTTTTATTTTTAGCTCAAACCTTACATTTGATGAGGAATAGAAATAAAAAAGCGGCTTTACAATTAATGTTTGGTTCTTTTTTATACCTGCCAATAGTTCAAATTGCTTATTTAATGGATAAAATTTGATTATGAAAGAAAATATATCGATTCAAGAGCCTAAACCCATTTTGACGGTTAATAAATGGAAATTTATCATTTGGTTATTTATTATAACCATTATTATGCTTTTTGCTTCACAAACAAGTGCTTATATTGTGCGAAGAGCGGAAGGAAATTGGACGGAGTTTGAAATACCTTTAATTTTTTGGTATAGTTCTTTAGTTTTGATTGTGAGCAGTATTTTTATGCAACTCTCTTTAATGGCTGCAAAGAAAGATGAATTTGGAAAATTAAAAGCCTTTATTTCTATTTCATTTTTACTTGGAATTATTTTCCTAATAATGCAATATATCGGCTGGCAAAATTTACAAACTCAAGGAATATACCTCAAAGGAAATCCTTCAGGTTCGTTTTATTATATTATTACAGGTCTTCACGGTTTTCACTTAATAACAGGTTTAATTGTTATGTTATTTTCATTTTACTCCTCCTTTAAAATGGATATTCATTCAAAAAATTTGGTAAGGTTGGAGGTCTGTACTATATATTGGCATTTTCTAGATCTACTTTGGATCTATCTTTTTGGTTTTTTATTGTTTTTTAGATAAATTTTTAATTCAAATTCAAATAATTTAAGGCATTTTCAAATAGATTTTTTAAATTTGCCAAGTATTTTTAAACTGATTAAATATGGCCTCTTCGAGTAATTCTTTAAATCCTGATCATTTGATGTGGGAAGGTGGTACACAACCTATGAAAGTTGGTTATGGAAAGTTGATGATGTGGATATTTCTGCTTTCAGATACTTTTACTTTTTCAGCCTTATTGATCTCCTATGGATTAGTGAGGTATAGTTTTCCAAGTTTTAAAGATATTATGCCCGATATGACGCATAAAACTTTTGAACTTTCTCACCAATGGTGGCCAGTTCCAGAAAAAGTATTTGAAGCCGTGCCTTTTTTACATGGAATTTCTCTCCCACTTGTATTTGTTGGTTTAATGACGTTCATCTTAATATTTAGTTCTGTTACTATGGTTTTGGCTGTTGAAGCAGGGCATAGAAGAGATAAAGCAGATGTTGAAAAGTGGATGCTTTGGACTATTTTAGGAGGATTTACCTTTTTGGGTTCGCAAGCTTGGGAGTGGTCACACTTTATTCATGGATCTGCAGAAGGTCTGAAAATGGCCAATGGCGTTAATTTATTCGGTGCTAATTTAGTGCAAAATGAATATGGACCTCCTGCATTTGCAGATTTTTTCTTTTTTATAACTGGTTTTCACGGGACACACGTTTTTTCTGGCGTAATATTAAATATTATGATTTTTTATAATGCAACAAATGGTGTTTATGAACGTCGTGGGCATTATGAAATGGTTGAAAAAGTAGGTCTTTACTGGCACTTTGTTGATTTAGTTTGGGTTTTCGTGTTTACTTTCTTTTATTTGGTTTAAATTTTAAATATATATTATTATGAGCAATCATACTATGCACGAAGGAGAAAAACAAAAACCTCAAACCAAATTACTTTGGAAAGTTTTTTGGATTTTATTGGTTTTGACTGCATTTGAGTTTCTAATAGCATTTGGATTAGATTCTGATAAATTTAAATTAACAAAAATCTTAATTTTTGTTATTATGACCATTGTTAAAGCCTTTTATATTGTAGGAACATTTATGCACTTAAAAGACGAGGTAAAGTCTTTAATTTGGACTGTTATTTTACCTGCTATGTTCGTAGTTTGGCTTTTGGTTGCATTAATTGTTGAGGGAGGATATATAGGAGGAGTTAAATAAATGACAAAAAAATATTTCAAGGCCGGAATACTCCTAGCAACCCTAGGTATTCCGGTTTTCGTTTTTTTATTTTTGAAGTTTTTTGGAAAAAATAATTTCGATTTACCTTATTTCTTCCCAGTAATTGCAGAAAATGGCGAGGTAAAGGTTATTAATGGCGATACCATATTTCACCAGCCACCAAGTTTTCAATTGATTGATCAAAATAAGCGGTCTTTTGAATACAATCCATCTAAAGGAGGAATTAGAATTTTAAGCTTTTTCTTTTCTCGATGTGGCACAATTTGTCCTATAACAAATTCTAATTTAAATAGGGTTCAAGAAAAATTTAAGGACAAAATTTCTATAATTTCTATTACCGTAGATCCAGTTTATGATACTCCAGAAGTATTAAATGTTTATGCCAAAAAATACCAAGATAAGTTAGGTCTTTGGTCTTTTTTATCGGGTGATAAGAAATATATCTATAATTTAGCTATAAAAGGTTTTAAATTGCCCGTTGCAGATGCAAATGAATATGATCAAAATATTAAGTCAATTGATGAAACATTTATTCATTCTGATAAGTTATTATTAATAGATGATCGAGGATTTATCAGAGGTATTTATAGCTCAACTGATAAATTTGAGATAGATCGGTTGGTTGTTGAAATTAAAGTATTGTTAACTAAAGTAGAGAAAGTTGGAAACTAAAAATTCTTCATTAAAAGTAATTAATATTATTTCGATTGTTGTTCCAATAGTTGTAGCAATACTTTTGGGCATTCAAAATAAATTGGATCTGGGTTCTTGGACAAGTTTCCTCCCCAAAATTAATGCAATAATAAATTCTTTAACTGCATTTTTATTGCTTCTAGGATTATATTTTATCAAAAATAATAATATTGAAATTCATAAGAAAATCTTGACTTTTGCCTTTACTTTGGGCGGTTTGTTTTTGGTATTTTATGTAATCTACCATTTAACAAATGCTGCTACACCTTTTGGGGGAACTGGTTTTATTCGATATTTTTATTACTTCAATTTAATTACTCATATTCTCGCATCTTTAGTTGTTTTACCTTTTGTTTTGCGTGCTTTTTATTTTGGACTTTTTAGAATGGACGATAAACATAGGAAAGTTACTAAAATTGCCTTTCCTATTTGGTTGTATGTATCGGTAACCGGAGTTATTGCTTACGTAATGATTGCTCCTTATTATACACATTGATATGAAAAGTGTCTTTTTTATTGTATTCGTTTTTATATTTTTATTTTTTAACTTTGACTCATCAGCTCAGTGTGCTATGTGTCGAGCTACAGTTGGAAGTAATTTAAGCGAAGGGAGGGGAGTAATAGGAACAGGAATTAATTTTGGGATATTATATTTGCTTGCTGCCCCTTACTTGCTAGTCGGGGCTTTGGTTTTTTTATGGTTTAGAACTGGAAAAAAAGAATTAAAGGAAAGACTCGCACTTCAAAATAGAATGGATGAAATTTACAAAAAATAAATTCGAAATTTAAACTGCATAAATTTTTATCTTATTCTAAATTACTGTCAAACGCTAAATAAAATCTCATTAGTATAATTACCTAAATATTAAGCCCTTACAGGGCTTTTGATTTGAAGGGGGTATTTTTTGTTAACAATATTAATCCGTTCGGATTTTCCCATACGGCATTGTTGATTATCAGTAACTTAATATCTGAAAGTTTTTTTTTAATTTAATCGGATGCAAGTAATTTTAAATGTTATTTTTTCTTCGAAGATTATAGGTGTTTTTACTAACCTGTGCTTTTTTTAAATTTGTATTTATATATACTTAAACCCAAAAAACTCATTAGAAAATCGACTTCAATAAAATTTTGCTTCATACCAATTTCCGATCATCTGCAAACCTATCTAGATAGGTATTTCGATGCTCGTCATAGCCATTTTGCAAAATATTATTTCGCCAGAATGTCAATTGAGTTTTTTGGGTTAAAGCTAAATTTTGATTAAAATCATAGTATTCATGATATTTATATTTAAAAGTATTTAATGAACTCAAGAACGCTTTATTTAAAATTAATATCCGGTGCGGAATTACTTTTTAGTTCTTATCAATTTCTAAATGCTTTACAATGCACTAAACCAAAACCTTAACTGTATTAAGAGCGTATTTTAAGAAGTACCTGCTAATTATTGGCCCTTTCGAATATGATAGTCCATAAAAAAAGGGAATCGTTTGATTCCCTTTTTTTATAAATATGGGTATATTATTTTAAAATAAATTCTGTTCTTGAACCTGCTTTTTTCCCAGTGGTTGTCATATAAAATGAATTCGGGTCTTCATCACCATAACCCTTATACATCATTCTTGATTTCGTAATACATTTCTTTTTAAGGAAATAACTATAAACGGCACAGGCTCTTAAATTTGCCAATCTTACATTTTGAGAATCTGTTCCACCGTCATTAAAAGTATTAATTAACATCGTGGCATCCGAGCATCTCGTCAATAAATCACAAACTCTTTGTAAAGATTTGAATGAAGTTGGACGAATTTTATTGGTACCTGGGAAAAATTCAATTCCTTGTGCTGCAAAACTAAGTTCGTCTAATTCTGCGGCAGTTATTGTACAACCACTTGCAGATTTGTATCCCAAGAAAGGTGCCACGCCATTTACATATCCCTCAGGGCAGCCCTTATTACTCATTAAACCTGGTATGGAAGGACAGAGGTCTTTATTGTCTGGCACCCCGTCTCCATCACTATCAGGACAGCCGTTAGCAGCAGCTAAACCTTTAACGTTTAAACAATCATCGTCTTTATCCGCAATTCCATCACCATCACTGTCAGGGCAACCATTTAAAGCAGCTGAACCAGCAGAATTTGGACATGCATCATCTTTATCAGCAATGCCATCTCCATCTGTGTCTGGACATCCTTTGAGCTCTTTTACACCAGCAATATCTGGACATGCATCGTCTTTGTCTGCCACTCCATCAAAATCTCTATCAGGACATCCTTTTAAGCTTGCAGAACCAACCAAGGTTGGACATGCATCGTCTTTGTCGGCTATTCCATCTCCATCAGAATCTGGACAACCTTTTAAGCCTATTGGACCAGCAACGGTAGGACATTCGTCAGACTTATCTGGAACTCCATCTCCGTCTGTATCTGGACAACCTTGAAATTTAGGAAGCCCAGCTTCGTTTACACAAGCATCACATTTATCTACTACTCCATCTTTATCAGCATCTTTATCTCCAAATCTATAAGAGCCTAAAACATTTGCTAAAAAATATCCATCTTTTCTCTCTGCATTTCCAGCCATGCTTATTCCATCTAAATAATCTGAAGTAGAAAATCTATAACCAGCTTCTGCACCTAAGGTCCATCTAGGGGCTACATTGTACTTTAATCCCAAACCAACGGGTATTACAGCCGCAATTCTATTTCCGAATTTTGCAACATGGTCTCTGTCAGCTTGTAAATCTCTTGGAATTACAGGGGCAGATGCTCCAGCATCTTGATAAACCGTTGGATTGCTGTAAGTGGCTCCAATTCCTCCAAAAATATAAGGGGAAAGTGTTTTCTTCATAAATCCATCACAGGTAAAACGTCTTTCCTTTAAAGGATAAAATTCTCCTAATACTGCGGCTTCAATAAATGGGGTGGACTTAAATCTAAGTCTTCTATAATCCCACAATTTGTCTGGATTATCTAAGTCACGACCCGCTAATCTACCTACTAAAACCTGAGGACGAAGCGAGAAATAGTCATTTATGTGCCTTCTAACAAATGCACCCACCATTAAGCTATTTTGTGAGGCATAAGGTTGGCTACAGTGCATATCACCAAAATATTGGTTTAAACCAATTGGTAATCCTACTTCCCATTTATAGGGTTTACATACAGCACAAGAATCTTGTGCATTTGTAGTAATAGAGCCTAATGTTAAAAAAATGATAAAAAGAAATGTGAGCTTTCTCATTATGTTAAAAATTAATTATTCAAAAAACTGTGAATCATTTTCATGTGTGCAAACTATTTATATTTAAAAAATTAAATACTAGTTTTCACAAATTTAAAATAAATTACGGTGAATCAAAACATTTTTTTTGTTTTAAACACGTCTTACTTCAAAATTCCAGCTAAATCTAACAAAAAAGTATAAATAAGTGCAGTTTCTTTTAATGCAGAGAATCTTCCTGAAGCACCTCCATGCCCAGAAGACATATCAACATGCATGATTAAAATAGCGTTATCTTTCTTTTTATCGCGTATTTTTGCAACCCATTTTGCGGGTTCCCAATATTGAACTTGAGAGTCGTGGAGACCCGTTGTAACTAAAATATTGGGATAATTTTTTTCTAGAACATTATCATAAGGGGAGTAAGATAACATATAGTCATAGGAGTCTTTATTTTTGGGATTTCCCCACTCCTCAAATTCACCAGTGGTTAATGGAATAGTTTCGTCTAACATAGTGGTTACCACATCCACAAATGGTACAGCCGCCACAATTCCTTTATATAAATCTGGAGCTTGATTAATAATAGCTCCCATCAATAAGCCCCCCGCACTACCTCCCATGGCAAAAAGTTTTTCTTTTGAAGTATACTTTTTTGTAATAAGTGCTTTAGAACAGTCTTCAAAATCATTAAAAGTATTTTTCTTTTTAAACATTTTCCCATCATCATACCAGGCTCTTCCCATTTCTTGACCTCCTCTGATATGACATAAGGCATATACAAATCCTCTATCTAACAGACTTAGCCTTGAAGAACTAAAAGTTGCATCCATTGAAGCACCATAAGAACCGTAGGCATATTGAAGTAGCGGAGCAGAACCATTGATTTTGGTGTTTTTGTGATAAACTATCGAGACTGGTATTTTAACGCCATCTCTTGATTGTATATAAATTCTTTCTGTTTTGTAGTTTGATTTTTGAACCCCCCCCAAAACCGTTTGTTCTTTTTTTAACGTTTTTATTTTGGTGTTCATGTTGTAATCAAATGTAGAATTCGGGGTAGTAAGAGAAGTGTATCCAAATCTAAGAATATCTGTATTAAATTCAGGATTGGTACCAAAGTGAGCATCATAAGTGGCTTCACCAAAATCTAGAAAATGTTCT
>JANNWE010000380.1:0-8360 GCA_031414675.1 Cytophagaceae bacterium | reverse complement strand
AGGGTTAAAAATAAGAGGTTCTACATAAATTAAATCTTCTAATATATTTGCTACTTTTTGAGAGTTGGTGTATCCTGGCGAACCAAACGATACCTCTGAAGAAGCAGATTGCCAATTTGATGTTCTTGTTCCAGAAACCTTAAAATCTAATCGCTCCAAAGAAACTCCTTTGGGATCAGAAATGAATGAACTGTGCATTTTTTCAGAATAAGAAAACCTATCGAATTCCTTTTTCTGAGGATTAAAAAGTAAAACTGTACCTTTATCACTATTAAAAGGCGGAATTTTTAAGGATTGATGAAGATATCTGTTTTCAATGGAAGGGTACATATTTTCCGTGCTTTTTACATCTTCGGTTAAAGCTAAATACTTTTGGGGCAGAATAATTAAGTCTGTGGAAGCAATCAAACTAAAATTACCGATAATACCTTTTGAATCCACATTGGCTAAATACCAACCTTTCAGGTTAATTTTATTTTCAGAATTGTTAAATAACTCCACATAATCTTTGCCATCTGTAGCAGGATTAAAAAGTAGCTCAGAAATAAGAAGTTGGGAAGAATCCGGAGGTGATAAATTAAAAAAATCTAACGTATAGGTTTGACTTACATTCCCCGAGCAATCTTCAATTGCCCCTAATTCTAATCTTAATTCCTCATTTTGCCCTAATTTCCTGGATAATTCAATTTGCAAAAGGGTATAATCATAAGGTATAAACTTTATTTCTTTAACTGTTAAATTGTTTAATAGGATTTTGCTTTTTATTTTAGAGGTAGAAAAGCTAAGGTGTTCATCAAATTTTATATTAATTGCTGTATTATCAAGTGTGGCAGAAAGTAAAACAGGTGGGGTATTATCTGGTTTACTTCTTGAAACTGAATTTTTCTTACCAGGACTTGCCCCAAGAGGGTTTATTGACGATTCCCAATTTTGATACCCTTGACACGGAAAATTTAAATCTATCATTTCTAAAGAATACCCTTGATCTTTGCCTTTAGAGTACCAATTAGATGAGTAGTTTACAAAAGAAACCTCATTTTGCTTATCGTCTTTTATCACTAACAAACTTCCTTCATTAAGTAAGGAAAAACTTGGTAATGGCACTACTTTCCCAAAATTAGCAAAATCTTGTTCGTTCCCTTTTCTACAAACTATCACATATTCTTGTGGTAAAATCAGTACTTCGGGGAAAACAACTTCTGTTTTGCCATAAATTAGTCGAAAGCCATTTAAATTAATTTGTTTAGTAGTGGAATTGTATAATTCAATAAATTCTTTTTCAGGTAAACCTTTACTAGGGGTAGGATCTGCAAAAATTTCAGTAATCAATAAACTAAAATTTTGAGAATTGCAATCTAAAGAAAAAAACCAAAGGATAGGGATTAAAAAAATTTTCATTATAAGCTGTGTATTTTTGTAAATATCTGGATTTAAATGTAATAATAAAACAATAAATTCTAATAAAATTTCAGAAATTTCAATAACATCTATTCATTATAAAAAAATCTCTATTCTATTTATCTTCGTCTAAAAAATTGAATTTTTCCACTAAAAACAAAAATTTCGTTTAAAGTTTAGATGAAATAATTTAAAAAAAACGTCTTTATCAAAAACTAAGCCACACTTTTAACAATCAGAATCATTGAGATTATAACTATTAAAATTAAAGTTTAATCAAGATTATTAATTTCTTAGAATAAAATAAATTAAAAGGCACGATTATTGATTCACATTATTTTCAACTAGGTTAAAGAATAGAAAATAAAAGTAATTAATATATGTCCCTTTTAAAAGTAAAATTTCCAATCTTAGGGATTGTTGCATTGTTGTTTATCACCAATCTTTCCTGGAGCCAAACCGCTCCACCTAAGCCCACTATATGTACTACCCCTCCGGCAGGATATTTAATTGGAGGTTTTATAAACGTTTCTCCACAAATAACTTGTATTCCCTTCAATCAATCATCGGCAATGATATCTTTAGAGAATGCTAAAGACCCAACTATTGGTAATGTATTGTTAACCAATGCAGTTATGTATACAGGTGTGGACAATAATTTCAATTTAAATACTGCAATTTCTATTTCTTTGGTTGCAGAAAAAACGAATCAATTATTAACTGCTGGATACAATTGGATTTTGATGACCGGAACGAAAGGCACTCAAAAATATCTGACTTGTAACCTTACTGAAATCAACAGAATGGTAGAACCTACCGTTACAGCAACCAACTGTGGAGGAAATTCTGTAACATTTACAATCCCTGCAGTTCCAGAAAATTTGCATAATAGATATAAACTTGATTGGGGTGACGGAATTACCGAAGTTATTAATATTAATGCTACAACTACACTGCCGATTATAAAATCCCGTAATTATTCAACCACTCCGCCTACCATTAAGATAACAGGAGAATACATAAGAAATGGATTTACCATATGTCCTACTTCAACTAAATCAATTAATCCTTTGGCAGATAACACTACTTTGCTAACCACTTTAGAAGGTCTAAATGAAGGTAAAGAAGCAAAAATACAGTTTGTTGGATTCAAGCCAGGTGAAAATTATGAAATTGAGGCTCAGATTGATAATGGACTAAATACAAATGTATGGACCAAGCTGGCTGATGCTGCGGATGGATCAAAACAATTAACGGGATTAAATGAAAATGAAAAATATTGTTTTAGATTGAAAGGATTAAACTCCTGTGGAAAAGCAACTTATTCTCAAAATACCTTATGCTCAATTAATCTTAAGCCAAACATAAAAAAGACTACAGAAGTTGAACTTAAGTGGAACATGCCCACCAATCCTAACACTGTACCTACCACTTTAAGACTTACTAAAGAAATAGTTGGACAAGCTGGAAGTGCTAATAATCCGCCATTACCAACTAAAACTGAAATAACTTATACAGACAACACGATAAATTGTACTAACAAATATCTCTATAGTGTCTCTACTTTATATCCTTCAGTTTCTTTGAATAACACTCCTTATATAATTAGTATTAAATCGGCTCAAATAACTGTTGACCCTAAGGCAAACGCAGTTTCAATTAAACCCAATAATTTAGTAAGTGTAGGATTTGACCCAACCGACGATAAAACCATTAAACTAGTAATTGTAGAATCTACCACTGGAAATGAATATACTTTTTTTAGAGCAATTAATGATAGTCAAAATTTTGAAGAGCTTGGAAAAAGTAAAAACAATACCTATTTCGATGTTGCCATAAATGAAGAGCCAGCTTCTTATTGTTATAAATATAAATATACAGACCAATGTGGAATTACTTCCTCTTTATCTGACCCATTTTGTTCTATTTTATTGACTTCCGAAAGTAAAGGAAATCTAAATTGGACGCCCTATTCTATACCGCCTGAAATTTATAATACAGCTTCTACAGTAGATTATTCTATAGAGTATTATGACAAAACTTTTAATTCATTCATACCCTATAAAAAAACAAGCAATTTGGAGTATGGAATTCAAGATGTTTTAAATTCTTCTACACAATCTGAAGTAAAATTCCGAATTATGGGTATGCAAACTGTGGACACGGATCTATATAAAAATCAATTTATTTTCTCCCATTCCAACACATTTACATTGGTTGTTCCGCCTGCAATTTTTATCCCAACGGCTTTCACTCCAGACGGAATTCTTCCTGTTGATTCTGAGACATTTAAAATTCGTACCAAGTTTATTAGCAGCGGAACTATTAAAATCTATGATAGATGGGGTGCAACGTTGTTTAAGTCAGAAACTTTGGCCGATGAGTGGAATGGAAATGAAGCCAATAATTTAACTCCTGCTCCTGCTGGAACTTACGCTTATGTAATTAATGCACTTAGCGATACTGGAAAACCTTTCAATATTTCAGGTTCTATTTTGTTATTGAGATAAAAAATAGAATTTGACTAAGAATTACAGGCGGCTAAATAAAATCTCATTACTATAATCACTTAAAAATTAAGCCCTTAGAGGGCTTTTGATTTAAAGGGGATACTTTTTGTTTCAAATGTTAACCCTTTCGGATTTTCCCAAACTGGATTATAGATTATAAGTTACTTAAAAACTAAACACTTATTTTCTAAATTTAATCTAACGCCAAGAATTAAGAATCACTAAAAACCCTACTGAATATTATTTTTTTAATTTTAAGTTACGATTAGTAATTTTAATCAAATGGATAAATTCTTTAAGTTCATTTGATATTTCTTAGGACTTACTTTTTGTTTTTGAGTAAATTGCCTATTAAAATTTGAAAGATTATTGAAGCCAGATTCGAAAGCCACAGAAGCTACATCCAAATTAGAAGAAAAAAATAAAGAACACGCATGATTTATTCTAATTTCATTTAAGAAACTAATGTAGCTTTGTCCAGTTTGTTGTTTAAAAAATTTACAAAAAGCATTGGTAGTTAAATTTATTAGATTTGCAGCCTCTTCAATTCTTATTTTTGTTTTAAACTTATTCAAAGTAAATTCATAAACTTTCTCAATTTTATCATTTTTAAGCTGATCAAAAATTTTTTTCTTATTTAAGAATTCTTTTACTTTTAGTTCATTAGAACACAAATGACCGATGATTTCTAAAAAAACTAGTATTCTATTAAATCCAGATACATATTTTAATTTTTCAAATTCTTTTTCTATACCCATTATTTTATAGCATATTCCACCTCTTATTTCCTGAACAAAAGTATTAAATAGGCTTAACTCATTTATAGTATATAATTCTTCATTGAAAAAATTTTGATTAAAAAAAACGGTAGTTGAACAAACTCCAGGAGAATAATCTGAAAAATAAATGTCGTCGCATTTAAAAACGTGAGGTAAGTTGGCTCCAAGCACAAAAACTTGACCTGAAGAAAACCTACCTACAGCATCCCCGATTATGTAAGTACCGTGTCCTTTTTCGATATACGTGATTTGGCATTGAGGATGAAAATGAAATTTATCATAAAAATATTTTAAGCTTTCTGATTGCACTCTAAACGGAATCTCAAATGCATCAATCTTAAAATATAGGGGTTTCATTCAAAATTATTAGTTTAGGTTATCATCTTCATTGTAGTCAAAAGAATTATCTAAGAGCATGCTGTCAAGTAAATCTTTAAATTTCAAACCTTCGTCTAATTGTTGTTTCGAAACCAAAGAGTATTCGGCGATACCATGCAAAGCAAACTCCATTAAAAATAGCTTTTCGCTTTCTTTTGCTTTAGGAAATACATTTAAAATTAAATCTTGAAGACCATCTACCGCTAAAAGTTTACTCTTGTAGTCTTTTTGTTTCTCTGTATGTAATAAGTCAATGGTATTGCTATTTGCAAACCAATCTATAATTCTTTTATAATGATTAATCCCAATTTTCTTTTTCTTCTCTTTTTCAGGGTTTGGAAAATACAAACCAAACTCTTCTCTAATTGCTTTTCCAATTAAATTTTGGGCAACAAAAACAGGTCCTTCTAATTCTCCTTCATAAACTAATTCTATTTTGCCATTTATGGCAGATATTGCTCCATAAACGTCTGATATTCTGGCTGTAGCATCTTTTTCATTATTCTTTAAAGCCCTTAATTCTACAGAACTTAATAAATTTTCATATGCGGAAATTGTCATTCTAGCCGAAACTCCAGATTTAGCATCCACAAACTCGCTTTTTCTTGCTTGAATGGCTATTTGTTCTATTAAATTTTTTAATATTTCATTTACAAGAATTGATTTTTGACCACTTTTGACCGAAGCCTCCTGTTGCGTTATTTTTTTTCCTGTTTCCAAATCTTTGGGATAGTGAGTTACAATCTGAGAATCAATTCTATCTTTTAAAGGTGTAACAATACTTCCTCTATTGGTATAATCTTCCGGATTTGCGGTAAATACAAATTGTATGTCTAGAGGTAGCCTCAATTTGAATCCTCTTATTTGAATATCCCCTTCTTGAAGTATGTTAAAAAGTGCCACTTGAATACGCGCTTGCAAATCGGGTAATTCATTGATAACAAATATACAACGATTAGATCGGGGTATTAATCCAAAATGAATCACTCTTTCGTCGGAATAAGAAAGTTTTTGTGAGGCCGCCTTTATTGGATCTACATCTCCAATTAAATCTGCAACAGAAACATCAGGGGTGGCTAGTTTTTCATTATACCGTTCCGACTTATGGAGCCAAGAAACAGGTGTTGAATCGCCCATTTTCTCTATCAAATCTAAACTAAATTTCGATAATGGTTTAAGAGGGTCATCATTTAGTTCGCTGCCTTCTACAATGGGGATATATTCATCCAAAAGATTTATCATTAATCGGGCTATTCTGGTTTTAGCCTGCCCTCTTAATCCCAATAAGTTAATATGGTGCATAGATAAAATTGCCTTTTGTAACTCTGGAATTACTGTATTTTCATATCCCCATATTCCCTCAAACACATTTACTCCATTCTCCAAACTATAAATTAAGTTTTCTCTTAATTCTAATTTAATAGATTTTGAAACATAGTTGGATAATTTTAATTTTCCTAGATTATTAATTTTTAAAAGACTTTTGTCAAATTGAGGCATGAAAAGATTCTATTTTTTAATTTTCTAACGCTTATTTATGGCAAATGGTTTAAAGAATACCTTAAGTTTTAGAATTAATACTAGTAGAAAACAAATTATTTTTAAATTCAATCTATTGTTGGCATTAGTTCGGTTTTTTAGCTTAAGTAATTTAAAAAAGAATTTATTTCTTTTTGAGGATTACAGTTTTAGACACAATATTTGAATAGCTATAACCAATTATTAAAGATTTATGAATCATAGTATACTATTTAACAATGATTATGATAATTTTGCAAAAAAAATATAGATTTTTGAGAATAATAATTATCTCTTTGTTGGTATTAATTTCCTTTAAAAAAGGTTTCGCAGTTCCTTCTGGACCCAACAATGCCTATTCTATTATCTATGATTTCAAATATGATTGGTTAGAATATGATAAAGATTTAAAAATTTATATTCCACATATCAAGGAAAGCAATTCTAATAAATTAATTTATTCCTTAAGAATTAATTTAATCGATTATCCGGGTTGCTATTTATTATTAAAATCGCAAAATAGTAATGATTATTTGTTTTTTGGGAGTAAAATGAAACAAGTTTTACCGAAAGATGAATGGGTTAAATTTAGCTATAAAGATCTATTGAAAGTCAATAATAATGCTACGTTTATTTTGAGTATTTACGGAGACAAAAATCCTGAAAATCATACTGTATTTTTTGGCTTTCCGTTTTCAAAAGCTTCAAATTTAAAAAAAACCAAAGCAAATAATTTCTTAAACTTCTCTCCAAGGTCTACTTCATCCATTCAAAGTAGTTTTGTCATATTTTTTCTCTTTTGTTTAATAATGATGAGTTTTTTAACTAATAACTTCAGCAAAGCATATAAAAAATTCTATAATATAAATGATATGATGTCATTTAAAATTAAAGAAACATCATTTTTGGTAAATAAACCTATGGATAGACCAAATATGATGATTGTAATTCTTCTTAGTATGTTTTCAAGTTTTGTCTTTATTTTATGTCAATCGAGGGGTTTTGACATACTATCAAACAATTTTATTTTTCAAAATGGAAATTCTTTCGGAATTTTAACGAGTAATTTTTTCAAATTAAGTATTGTAATCTTTGTTTTATACATAGCAAAATATTTCTTTATAAATACAATAGGATCCTTGTTTAATATCGAAAAAATTGTTGATATTCATTACTTCAAATTAATTCAAACCTCTTTACTATTTTTTACGATTATTTTAGGACTTTTATTGATAAGCTACAATACATATTTAGGAAAAATCTCCAATTATGAGAACTTTTTTACTATACTATTATTATTTTTTTATTCAATTAGGGCATTAATTATCTATTTTTCTATAAATCAGACAGGAAATATCAAAACTCTTTACTTAATTTCTTATCTTTGCATCGTCGAAATCCTACCCGTATTAATTGGAATGAGACTTATAACTTAATTCATAAAATAAATATTTGTTTTTTTTAAAGAAATAGCCGGTATCAATTAAAAAAAACTTTTTGAACTTTATTAAAAAAATTCTGCATGAGTGATATGACAGACAAACAAACAGACAGACTAAAAAAAGTTGAAAGCATATTAATTACGTTAGAGAATCCAGGTGAAAAGTCATTGACTTATAATGATCTTTCTAAAGTCAATAACATTAGAGTAGATTTTAGAAATTTTATTGACGTAAAAAAAATTGATCATAGAGAATTTCGCAAACAAAAAATTGATTTATTAGCGCATACGGCTGTTGTTTTTACTAGCAGACATGCAGTAGATAATTATTTCAAA
>JANNWE010000379.1:0-2835 GCA_031414675.1 Cytophagaceae bacterium | reverse complement strand
AAAATTACTAAAACTAGGTAATTTTTTATTCATTTGTGGTTTATAATGATTAAAAATAGTAGAATACTCCTATAATCTTTCCACATTTGGGTTTCATTTAATCTTTTTCAAAAATAAATTATGCCTGGCAAAAAAGACTCTTCTTTTATAGTAAGCCATTTATAGAAAAGAATTGATTAAAAAAATTATCGGACTATGATAAGTTTTTTCACTGTTTCGAAAGAGTTTGATTTAAATTTGATAAAGTATAAACCTTCTGGTAAAGCATTAATATCGATAGTTTTAGAGAAAATGCCATCTTCAATTTCATACGATTTTTCTAAAAACTTTTTACCTTGGCCATTAAAAAATAATAAATCACCTTTAATATCATTTTTGTTAACCTCAAATTTTAAGGAAACTTCCTTTGAAGTAGGATTAGGAAAAACTTGTATTGCATTTTGAAAAGAGGGTTCATTACCTAATATAATTTCTTTTATTTCGGGAGCTTGTATGGCTAGATTGTCAATAGCCCAGCCCCAACCATAATTTATATTATCTGAGAATAATCTAAATCTTATCTGAACTACATCATTTGGTTCAAAGTCTGTATCGGAAGAAAGCATTGTTATTTTCCTTTTCTTAAATAATTTTGTACTTCCTGTAGCTTTTGAATCATCCGTGTTTATTGTATTTCCACCGATAGTTATTTTGCTTTTTTCTATGGAGCCGGCAAATGCTTTTAGCCATTCATTATCATAAGCAGCGTCATAGCCTTCTTCAAAAGGAATCCAAGACTGTCCTCCATCATAAGAGCCTTCTACTACTACATAATCGTAAAAATCTGCATCACCAAAAAACGCCCCTTTTTCTCCTGGTTCTACCAATACTATTTCGTCGAATGTCATAGTTGCTTCGCTTTCAATAGTGGATATTCGTACTGGTTTTGTGAGTAAAGAAATCAAATTGGATTCTCCATTAATATCTCCCCCGATTTTGTAAGGGTGGATGGTATGAATTGCAGGGTTGGTAAATCCAGATGGTTGAGTAACTGAAAACCCAATCGATGCAAAGTCTGTAGTAGGTTTATCAAAGTTGTTTGAATAGCTTTTTACAATATCAGATTCCACTATCGGTTTTATAACAAGCAACTCAAAAAAGTCAGTAGTTTTTGCATTTAAAACTTTAGGAGTATCAAAATAAGCAGGTGTTATTTCCTTGTTTTTTTTTGCCGCTTTGTCAATCCCAACAAATCTATATTGAATTCTATCGCCTGCATTTAGTTTACCAAAGGGGCTTTTGGCAATGTATAACAATTCGTCTAATTCTCCTGTGGAGAATTCTATTCCGTCTCTAGCTTTATTATATTTTTTCAATCCAAATGGAGTTTTTACTTCCCCATTTAGCGTATATTCTACATAGAGTGTATCGATGCCTTCTTGGTAATTATCTTCGGCTAAGGTTAAAATATTTAGAGAAGCAGTTGAAGTTACAAAATTTATAGGTTCTGCGTAAATCGTTGGAGGAGTAACATCAGGAACCCCCAACTGAAAGCCATAGTATCCTTTTCTTGGAGCTTCTGCTGGTGAGGTGTAGGTTCTTTTTGTTTCATCTTCAACTTTAAAATAATAACGAATTATTGCATTTGTTTTGGTAATTGGCACAACAGCTTTATATATGTCAGACTTGCCATCATTTTTTAAAAGTATGGTTTTAGCTTTTGAAAAAAGTGTGTCATTTTCTGTATAATACAATAAAAAGGAGTTAGGCTTTAAAACATTATCGGTTGTTATTTTTACAGACAACTCAATAGTACTTGGGCTTTTTTCGGAACTTTTTAGTGGATCATGTACTATTTGTGTCCCAGACCAACCCATATCAGTTAAAATTGATTTTGCCAATGGACCAGGATCTAATATAACTTCGGCAGTACTTGAGGCTGACTTCATTAAAGAGTTTTTATCACCGGAAGGATATGTTTTATCTTCTAAATGGGACATGCTTGAACCCTGCTGAAAAGTTCTTGGAGAAAAGATTCGAGGCTTTGCGGTGGTTTGAGAATTAGTAAATATGCCGTTAAAAACAATATTTTCACTAGTTAATTGTGCCCTAAGTGGGATGGAGCCATTCACAAAAATAGCAGTGTCTACAAGTTGAACACCACTAGAATTAAACATATATGTATCATAAATTACAGGAGAACCAGTACCAAATCCCCAAGATCCTTGATTGTTTTCAACACCCCATGAACCCCAAAAACCCAATCCATGGGTAAGTTCATGCAGAACAAGTGTGGTCAAATCATATTGTCCCGCCATGGGAGTTCCACTGTAGCTCCAATTTAAATCTGAATTAAATCTTGCTCTAATATCATATTCGCTTGGGGAATTTAATTCTTTACCTGCTAATTTTTCTGCTAGAGCTATCGGATACCAAACATCTTCTTTTTGTTGGCCTGGAAAATTTCTAGTAAAATCATTAGGTGATGCCGAGCCGATTGTAGTTTTTTCTAATTTAGACCAATAGGCTATTACGCGTATGGGTACAGGAGAATTTATTATTCCAGCCCATATATCAATGGCTGCTTGAAAAGCATTTTTTGCTTGAACTGGGAAATCTACATATTCTACAATAAATGTACTTTTTGATGGAATTCTAGCCTTTGAACTACCATTTTGCACGGCTGGAATAAAGGTATGAGCATCTTTGCCTGTAATCGGACAAAAAATATCATTTCCTTTCTTAAATTCTATTTTTTTGACTTTTCCTATATATGTAGGGAAATCAGATTTTTTTTCATTTATTTTTTTTTGACTGAATGCCAAAGAAAACGGAAACATAAAAAGTAATAAAAGT
>JANNWE010000378.1:0-6828 GCA_031414675.1 Cytophagaceae bacterium | reverse complement strand
TCCAGATCTTAGTGCCAAAGAGGAGTTATACGATTTGGCAAAAGTAGAAAGTGGCTTCAATAGACATACAGATGAAGAAAAGTACAGCTTTGTAGTATCCTGGCCAAGCACAAAAAAGGGTGTAAAGCAAATAGATATCCCGAAAAAAAGAAAGCATGATTTTTTCATTTTAAGATAAACTTTTTGCTGGCTTTTTAGGCAGTAAAGAGCTTAGTAATTTAATTCCTTCTTTTCTATGTAAAATTAATAGTATTAAACTAGCTATAAAAACTACTATTGCCAAAGTAAAAAGTTTTCCGCCGTCGCCTTTAGATTCTATTCCAATTACTGTTAGATGAGACAATATGGCACCAGACATTAAACCAAAACTTAAAAATGACCCGATAAAGACAGTGGGGGGAATTAATAAAAGTATTCCGGTTATTAGCTCAATTACTCCAGTACCAATTCTGCCCCAAGGTTCAACACCCAATTTAGAAAATAACTCTACAGACTCAGGGTGTGCCGTAAATTTGAAATATAACGTTTGTAATAAAATTACTGCTGCTACAATTCTTAATACCCACGAAAGGATTTTTAAAAAATTCATTGTTTTTTAATTTAAAATGTTGAAAATACTATTTATAAATTACGGCCCAATTTTTATCTGCCGAAGTTTTCAAGTTCGCCTCGTCTTTATTCCATTTTGTAAGTGTATTGTTAATGAAATTGTGAAAGTACAAATACAATTTACCATTGATGATTTTAAATGTTTCTGGGTCTATTTCCACCTTATTGTTGGTTGCACCCATTGCATAAGCACACCATCCTCCATATTGTGGCTCGTAGCTCTTGGGATTTTTCAAGAATAAATCTTTATTGGCCGCAGAAGAAAAATAATAATTTACGCCTTCAAAAGATGCTTGATTTTGAGAGCTTCCTTTTATCGCCTTTTTTTGGGTAAAGTAAGCCACAGGATCATAGCCTTGGATGGCAAGCCCATTTTCCAAATTAAACTGCTTTTTTCTTTGTACAGCTTGTCCAAAACTTGTTTGAAAAACCAAGGCAAATAGGATGAATACAAAATTGATTTTTTTCATAAAATTGAAATTTTTGTGTATTATTTTTGAAGTGTTAACCAATATTCATTGGCCTTTTGAATTCTTTGTTCCGTATTTTTAATCCAAAGTTCTTTTACTTTCTTACTGTAGTTTAAGTATAATTTGCTGTCGACAATTGTAAAAGCTTCGGGATCGGTTGGGGAAAGGTGGTTTTCGCTTGCACCATAGGCACAAAAACCACCATATTGAGGAGCGAATTTTTCAGGTTGTTCTTTAAATTTTTCTAGGTTTTCCTCAGAGGTAAATTTCCAGATTGAACCAGACCATTTGTAAGAAATCGTATTTCCCCCTTCTATTGCTTTGTTTTCTTGAAAATAAGCCACGGGGTCAAACCCTTTTATGGCAACACCGTTATTGTTGCTAAAAAAATTTACATTTTGCCCAATACTTAGGCTAGGTATTAAAATTGAGAATAGTACTAAAGAAATAAATTTCATGTTTTTGTTTTATTTGAATTTAAGAATTTCGATTATTTCAGTTTTATTAAAGTGAATAAATATTTTCCGCTTCTCTTGAATTGGAGGAATACTTCTTTATTTATTTGGCTTCCTGCTTTTTAAAATGATTTAAATTAACATTTGTGATGCTCTTTTTATAGTCCCAATTTCTCGGTTAGGTACAGTGGAACATAGAGAAAAGACAAAATAAACATGGGTATTAGGAGCATTTAATTTTAATTTATTTCAAAGCGGCAATACCAAATAAGTGACTAAATCTTTTACAATAAACTAAAGCATATTTATATGATGGACCATTAACATTATACGGAACATCATACACTTGATTCCCTTGAATAGATTTTAATTCACCTAAATCCACAAAGTTTTTTGGATTTGATTCTTGGCTTAAATACACATGAAGGTTTGGTCCGTTATTTACCATTAGGTTTTCAAAAACCAATTGGTGCGACATCCCATTTGTTATAATGGAGGCTTTACCAGATGCTTTTTCGCCATCGCCATCCATAAAAACGCCGGAAGTTTTTAAAACTCCATTTGCAGCTGAGGTTTCATTCAGCGGAACAACTGAAGTATTTTCTGCCCTGTCACAACTTAAAATTAGGCCTGAAAAAACCAAGAGAACTAGTATGTTTTTCACTACAAAATTATTTTATGTTTTTATGAAAAAAAAAGATGTTTTAAATTCATCTCCTTAATTTCGTAAGCAAAGGTGGCATTTCATAAAAGATTAAAATGTCAGTAAACTGACAGAAATTAATTTTATTTAAAATAGTTTAAGGAGTTGGATTTCAATTCGAAGGGAAAGCGGCTAAAATAGGTGTTCCGTGAGGTTTAAAATGAATTTTATAAAATACTTCCGTATTTTATAAAATCCTAAGTCTTGATAATATAGCCTTAGTTGCAAGCGTGATCAATATATCTAACAAAACGCCAATAGAAAATGAAACAAAGACGCCAAATTTAGGCATTAAAATAGCCTGTAAAAATAAAAATAAAGTAAAACCGAAAAGACCAGTAAATAAACCCATGAAAATGGTTCTTACTTGGTAAATACCTTGTGTATAATGTGTGAAAACTCCCAAAACTGCAGTCATAATAGGAAATGGTGTTAAAATTCCACTCCAATTTGGGCCCATTTTTTCTGCAAAAAAAGTAAGTAAAATAACAAAAAGAGTTATCACCAACATTCTCAGAGGAATTTCAAAACGGAGTTTTTTTCCAGAGTGCTTGATTCCACTTTTAACAGTAGGAAAATATCTTAAACCAATGCTAAGAACTAATAAACTCAGAATAAACCATTGGTAAACACTCAGATTATTAATATATGGATTTAAGATTGTTCCAACCAACAAATACACTAAATAGCCACCTAAAACACTTAAAAAAGCATTATATTTCTGCCCAATTAAAATATAAACAACACAGAATGCAAACCACCCCATAATTCCGACCATAGAACCAGAAATTGAATTAGCAGCAAAATCTATACCTTGCTCAAATGCAATAAACATAATGATGGGCCCAGCCACCCAGGGCAAACTGGCCAAAATACCTCCAATACTATTTCCCCATTTTTTACTAACCAAAGTAACTCCAGCAATTATCAATGGCATCAAAATAAGTTTAATTAAAAATGTATTCATTTTTAGAACCTTTTTTATGAATTTGATTTGCTAAAATTAAGGCAATAATCAATGAAGAGGTAGAAATATGATAAAAAAGAATTCTTTTGGAAGCCCTTTTCTAATAGTAAGACAATCAGATTATTGGTTTTTCTAGGGTATATTCAGGTCCTATTAAAGATACGGCGCAAAAAATTTGATTGAAATGGATTTATTTTAATAAACTACAAGAAGTTTATTGTAGACATAAAAAGCAGTACAAAATTTAACACCTATATAGCAGTAATTAAAATATTTTTGTTTTTGAAAAGGTTTTTGGTGGATAAATTATTAATTTTTAAAGCCCTGTATTTATTTTGCTTTCTCATATTTATTTTTAACTTTTCCACTAGATTCTATTAATACCAAATAGTTTTCGTCTATTGAGAAAATTGTTTTTTCATTAGCATTTGCACATTTTATTGTACTGCAGTCAGGAGTTTTTTCATATTGGAAACTAATAGTATTTCCATTCAATTTGAATAGACTTCCAGGCAGACAACAACTTTCATCAATTTTTCCATTCAGTAAAAATCTACCTTTCTCTGTAAACTCATAAGTTGGTAATGCGATGAGTGTATTTATTGTTATCCATTCACTCCACGTTCCGTTTGCATTCAAATTTTGTATTTGATAGGTGGGCTCCCAAACCCCAATAATAGATACTGTTGGATTTACAGTATCGGGCTCGGTACAGTTATAAGCTGCTATTTGAAAGATGAAAGCGAAAAAAAATATTCTCATAACTTTATTTTTAAATTGATAGACACCAAATTCTTTGTTTTAGTTGGAATAGCTCCTATTATTTATAAAATTTTGAATAGTCACAATTAAATAAATTAAAAAAGCAATTTAAATTTTACGTTTCATAAACATTTTATTTAACTTCGTTTGACTTACTTATGTCAAACGTAAGCTTTAAAGTGGCTAAGACCATTTACAGTTTAGTTTTTTAGGGATGAATTACTTTTTTTATAATAAAGCATTTTTAATGGTTAAGTGTAACTAAACAATGTGGAAAAATCACAATTTTAACATTTTTAAATATCAATTAATTAAACGAAATATTATACCTAAATCTTACAAAATATTTTAAATACTTGGAATACTACGTAGAAGATTTAATTACAAAACAATTTAAAAATTTGATTCCATATTAATCAATTAAAAAACTATTTATTACATTAGTATCAAAGAAATAATCAAAATGAAAGTTTCATTCCAAATAAAAGAAAAATTTACAGTGAAGCCTCAAGTTATTTATGAGGCCTGGTTAAGTAGTAAACTTCATTCAGAAATGACGGGAGGAAATGCTATTTGTTCTTCAGAAATTGGAAATACCTTTTCCACTTGGGATGGTTATATATCCGGCACTACCATTTCTTTAAAAAAAAACCAAGAAATAGTCCAAACGTGGCGAACAACTGAATTTAAAGAGAACGATGAAGACTCTATTTTAACAATTCAATTAAAAGAATTAAAAAACGGGACAGAGCTTAACTTGATACATACCAATATTCCAGAAGGTCAAACGCAATATAAAAAAGGATGGAAGGAGCATTATTTTGAGCCTATGAAAAACTACTTTCAAAATCTGTAATTGAAAAAACAAAATTATAACCTTATTAAACTTAAATATTAATTAAACTAAACAAAAGGTGTTATGGAAGAAATGCATTTTAATTGGCTAGCTATTGCTGTTGCAGTGGTTGCACAAATGGTAATTGGATACATATGGTTTCACCCCTCAGTAATGGGAAAAATGTGGGCGGATGCCAATGGGAAATCTGTTGAAGAAATGAAACCCAAAAACCCAGGAATGGTTTATGGTATTGCAATTCTTTACACTATATTATTTACTATGTTTCTTGTTCAAAACGTAACTGGCCCAGGCCAAGATACAGGACCAGATGGACATAGTTTTCATTCATTCCAACATGGGGTTTTTCACGCAATAATTCTTGCAATACTCGTGTTTCTGCCGGTTTTAGGAACTCCTTCCCTATTTGAAGGCAAACATAAAGGTTGGCTGATAGTTCAACTTGGATATTGGCTTATAAGAGCGTCAGTAGCAGCTGGTATCCTAAGTTTATGGAGATAAAAACCCATTATAGCTCCAAAATAATAAAGGCTTTAAGCTTTTGATTACAAATTAATTTTTTGAATATTTCCTCAACAATGAATTTCAAAAGGCCAATTTGAGGAAATATTTTTTTTAAAAAATATATCATTAATACACTTTGACTTTTGAATGCTAGTAAAATTATTAAATTTGCAAAAAGCTATATTCAAAAACATGGAAAAAGGAACTAAAGAAGACCCTTGGCAATTAAAAACCCCACCAAATACTTCTGCATATTATATGTATAAAGGCACTAAAGATAATTTAGAAGTAATATATTGTGTAGTAGGAAGTACAACTCTAATCTAAGATGCCAGGTGCATGACGGATCTTTATACTATGCTTAAGGAACATGGAGAGTGGATGGACCTAGGGGGGGCAGACGAACAAAAAGAAGCAAAATCTGGCACGGTTGAAGCATGGGGACGTTCCCCTGAAAACCCATTGGGAGGCTGGTATGGCCTTAAAAAAGGACTTCGTGGTCGCTTTGGTGTATATCTTCCACCACTAATGGAAGCTCTCGGACTTGCCGAAATAACTCATGACGCAAAAAATAATAAGATGAGAGCTATCTGATTTTTCGGTTTAAATGCCACCATTCTAAGCGATTAATAAACTTAACTATTTAATAATTTTTAATAAATCATTATCCTATTTTACCTCCTACTCTATTAAATACACCCTTGGGATTCCAAGGCATTTGTTTTCCGAAATACATTCTTGGGTTAGAAACTTTTGATTGGTAACCCATAGATTTCATAAAATTATTGGCTGCTAAATTTTCTTCGGGAATAGAAGCCATCTTAAAGTTCTGAAATCTTTTTTTCATTAATTCTATTCCTGCTTTTTCAGATTCTGCTATAACAAGTCCATCTCCAAAAGTCGGGAAATAAGCTCCTTTTACTATTCCATTTTCAAAATATACAAAACTATCTTCCATAAAAGGTTCTAAATGTTGAGATCTATTTTCTCCACTAATTTCATAATCAATTTTAAAAATCGCTTTTTTATAAGAGGTTTGAAAAGGAATTATAAACTCTGAAATTTCCAGTTCTGGAAGATTTATATCCCCGTAAAAAGCATATTTACAATGAACATTGAAACCAGCTTTTTTATAAACGGGCTCCCCTAGTGCAGTTGCAATCAAATAGATATGATCACAACTATGGCTTTTTAAAAAATGTATGAGGTGTTCAGTAATCATCTTGCCAATGCCTTGATTTCGGTGGCCTGAATGCGTAATAATAGTTGAAAGCCAACCTGTTTTTTCATGTAAAATTGCCGTACCAGTGCCAACAAATTTTCCATCAATAATTGCCTTGAACGGGATACAATATGCTGCTTTTAAATAAAACTGAATAGGAATGCTTATATCAGTCCAATCTAATGGTTGAATTGCAGAAAGTAGATTTAAATCAGATTGATTTAAAGGTAAAATTTCCATTTAAAATAGTAAATAAAGTTAATTATTGTAAACCGACTAA
>JANNWE010000377.1:0-2068 GCA_031414675.1 Cytophagaceae bacterium | reverse complement strand
TTGCGAACTTTCATTAAAAAATCAAACTGTGCTTGAAAATCTTCTTGGGAAGTTTTTAAACGAGGGTCTTTTAAAATTTCAAATTCTTGAGTCTGAGATTGTCCATTTACAGTTAGCCTCACTTGATACTTGCCGGGCACAGCCTTTGGGCCTAGATTAGGGGAACCGTAAAATACCATTCCAGGAAAAGTTTTATAACCCGTATATCGCATATCCCAAACAAATCTACCCCCACCAGATTTTACAACTATTAAATTTGACTTTTCTTTAGCCTTATTACTAAAAGTGCGAATAGTATCTCCAGAAACTCCTAAAATTTCAATTTTAACTTCTGTTTTTTCATCCAGCTTTTTAATAAAATAATGTACCATTACACCATTGGGATGATTTTCTCCTTCTGATTGGGCATTTCTTTTATTACTACCTGCCATTCTGTAAGTTTGCATCGGCTTGTATAAAATAAAATCTTTGGTAGCTAATTCGCTATTGAGTTGATGTAATGGAGTAAGGTCATCAATTAGCCAAAAGCTACGTCCATGGGTAGCTGCCACAAGATTGTCGTTTTTTACGGCCAAATCGTGTATGGGTACAGTTGGTAAATTAAGTTGTAATTTCTGCCAACTTTCTCCATAATCAAATGAAATCCACATGCCTTTTTCTGTACCCGCATATAACAAGCCTTTGCGTTTTGGGTCTGCTCTCACTACACGTACAAACTCGTCTTTAGGAATATTTTTTGTTATCACTGTCCAAGTCTTTCCATAGTCTAAAGTTTTGTATATGTAGGGTGTATAATCGCCAAATTTATAAGATGTAGCGGCAATATAAGCTCCGCCTTTGACAAATGGATTCACTTCTACGGAATTCATCATATTGAATTTGGGAGATGTTGGAGGCGTAACATTTTTCCAAGTTTTACCGCCATCGGTACTTACATTGAGCAAACCATCATCTGATCCAGTCCAAATTTCTCCTTCGGTATATTGTGATTCAGTTGCCGCAAAAATGTTTGCATAATATTCCGCTCCAGTATTATCTTGTGTTATTGGTCCTCCAGAAGATTTAATGGTTTCTGGTTCCCCTCTTGTTAAATCCGAACTAATTACTTCCCAGCTTTCACCTCCGTTATAACTTACGTGTAGATAATTAGAGCAAGCATATAATTTTTTTGGGTTATGAGGGCTAAAAAATACGGGATAATTCCAATTGAAACGGTATTTCATAATTTCTGCTCCAGATCCAGCCGGTAGATCGGGATATACATTTGTGGAACGTTCTTGACCCGAGGCTATGTCTTGCATCGTCATGTAACCTTTGTAATCCCCTCCATAAACAACATCCTCGTTTAATGGGTCGGGTGCTAAATGTGCACTTTCTCCAATTGCTAAACCTAACCAATCTTTTTCTGTAATGGCATTGCCATTAGACCGATGTGAAATTCTTACACTTGAATTATCTTGTTGAGCCCCATAGATACGGTAAGGGAAATGATTATCAGTGGAAACCCTATAAAATTGTGCGGTAGGTTGGTTGTGGTAAGTAGTCCAGTTATTACCGCCATCATTTGATACCTGAGCTCCACCATCATCTCCAATCACCATGCGTTGATTGTTTTCAGGGTCTATCCATAAATCGTGATGGTCGCCATGCGGGGCATTTTTAAGTTCAAATGTTTTCCCTCCATCTTTTGATACACCGTAGCTTACATTCATGACATATACGATATCTTCATTTTGAGAATCAGCATATATGCGGCAGTAATACCAGGCTCTTTGTAATAATGCACGGTCTTGATTGATTTTGGTCCAAGTTTTACCCGCGTCATCCGAACGATACACTCCACCAGCATCTTGGTTTTCGATAATTGTCCAAACACGGTTGGAGTTTTTTGGTGAAATAGTTACACCGATAATTCCATTTAAACCTTTTGGCATCCCTTGTTTATCCGATAGATTTTCCCAAGTTTCTCCACCGTCCGTACTTTTCCAAAGTTTAGAATCTGGCCCACCACTATCCATTCTATAGCCATTTCGAGACATATTCCAGATACTGGCATACATGATTCTAG
>JANNWE010000376.1:0-2090 GCA_031414675.1 Cytophagaceae bacterium | reverse complement strand
ATGTTGGATTCGGGCCCAAATGCCCGTAGTGTTCAAATTGGTTTAAATCCATTCACCTTAGTAGGTGCTACTACACGTTCTGGTTTGTTGACTTCCCCTTTAAGAGCCAGATTTGGAATAAATGCTCGATTAGAATATTATGATGCGGCTTTGCTTACTAAGATCTTAAAGCGATCTGCCTATATTTTAAACACTCCAATAGACGAAAAGGGAGCTTATGAAATAGCCCGAAGAAGTAGAGGTACACCTAGAATTGCAAATAATTTGCTACGTAGAACACGTGATTTTGCCCAAGTAAAAGGAAATGGCTCCATAACTGTAGAAATTGCGGAAATGGCCTTAACCGCTTTGGAGGTAGATCAAGATGGACTAGATGAAATGGACAACAGAATATTATTGACCATAGTAGAAAAATTTAAAGGTGGCCCAGTAGGATTATCAACAATAGCCACTGCAGTAGGCGAAGAAGCGGAAACAATAGAAGAAGTTTACGAGCCTTTTTTGATTCAGGAAGGATTCTTAAAGAGAACCGCTAGAGGAAGAGAAGCTACAGAAAAAGCCTATAAACACTTAAAAATAGTTCCAAAGTATAAGCTAGGTGAACTATTTTAAAAAATTAGATAAAACAAATTCAATATTCTAAATAAAAGTGCATACTATTTGATTTTGACTTAGAGATCTTTTTTTACATTTAGAAATAAGCATCGAATAAAATTATTAATCGAAATGTCATTATTCTTTTAATTTTTATTACTATGTTTATTTTTTAAATAAAAGTAAAATAAAAAACTAAATTATTTAAACCTATGGCGTCTGTGAAGTTTAAAAAATCATCGGAAGAAACTATAAAAATTGAAAAAAGAGTTGCTTTGAAGCCCATATTATTTGAGCTGGCCTGGGAAGTTTGTAATCAAGTTGGAGGCATTTATACGGTGATTAGATCTAAAGTACCCGCTATGGTGGACGAATGGGGAGATAATTATTGTCTTATTGGCCCGTACTTTCCTCAAACTGCAGCAATTGAATTTGAAAGACAAGATGACGACGATTCTATTTTTTCAGAAGCAGCTATAGAACTAAGAAGTCAAGGCTTTGATGTTTTTTATGGTAGATGGTTAGTGACTGGAAGGCCTAGAATTATTCTGATTGATTTTACAAAAAATTTAGAAAAAATTGATGCTCTTAAATTTAAATTATGGGAAAATCATAAAATATCTACTATTAATTGTGAAGAATTAGTAAACAAAGTAATAGCTTTTGGGGATGTAATTAAAAGATATCTTACTCATTTTGCGGAAACAAATAGTAGAAAAAATGAAATTGTTGCTCATTTCCATGAATGGATGGCCTCTTCTGGCTTGCCCGATTTAAGATTAGAAAATGCAAACATTGCAACAGTTTTTACTACGCATGCTACCATGCTTGGAAGATATATTGCTGGTAACGTCAATAATTTTTATGAGCAACTCCCTTATTACAATTGGGCGGTAGAGGCCAAAAATTATGGAATTGAAGCACAAGCAGGTATAGAAAGACATTCTGCCCAAAGATGCCATGTGCTTACCACCGTGAGTGATGTAACTGCAAAAGAATGTGAAGTTTTTTTTGGCAGAACCTGTGATTTAATACTCCCTAATGGCTTAAATATTACTCGATTTGCAGCAACCCACGAATTTCAGAACCTTCACCTTAAATACAAGCAAAAGATAAATCAGTTTGTAATGGGTCACTTTTTCCAAAGTTATTCCTGGGATTTGGACGATACCCTATACTTTTTTACTTCAGGACGCTACGAATTTAAAAACAAAGGGTACGATTTGACACTAGAAGCTTTAAAACGCCTTAATTTTAAGATCGTTCAAGCTGGGTTAGAAACTACGGTAGTAATGTTTATGATCACAAAAAATCCTGTTTATTCCATTGACCCTCAGGTGCTGCAGTCGCGTGCTGTAATGGAAGAAATAAGACAAACTTGTGAGTCGATAGAGCAAGGAATTGGAGAACAGCTTTTTCATGCCTCCGCTTCCAATGACAATGCCAATTTGCCAGATTTAAACGAATTTGTAGATGAATATTGGCGACTAAGATTA
>JANNWE010000375.1:0-2514 GCA_031414675.1 Cytophagaceae bacterium | reverse complement strand
CTTTTTCAGTTTTTAGGTTTTTCATTTTTAAATTTCTGTCTATAGGGCTAAGCTTCATGCTGCCCTAGAATAGTACTATTACCGATCAAATCGCTTATAAAAAGTATCGATTTCTTACAGATGTTTTATTTCATTATATTATGTTGAGAAAAGCGAATTAAGCCCTAGTTTAATGCTAATGGTTTATTGCTTTTGAAAGTTCTACCTCCATTTTTAAATTCTTGGATCCTATATTGACAACTTCTATTTCGCAAGAAATACTAATTTCGTCACCCACCAATATGCCTCCTGTTTCTATGTTTTTATTCCACACTAAACCCCAGTCCGACCTTTTTATTTTTCCTGTAATTGTAAAACCTGCCCTTTCATTTCCTTCTGGGTCTTTGACAACTGTCCCATATTCTACCTCCAATTTTATGTTTTGCTTAATGCCAACCATGGTTAGCTCTCCCCACAATTCATGTTTGTAATCTTTATTTATTTTGCCGATAGAGCTAGAAACGAAGCTAATCTGTTTGTGGTTTAATACGTCCAAAAAATCTAAGGCCTTCAAGCTATCATCACGTTCTTGGTCACCTGTGCTTATAGAAGATGCGTCGATCCAGACATCAATTTCGGCGGTTTTAAAATCTATACCGTTTGTGTAAATATTCGCATCAAAGGTCTTGAAAGATCCTTTTACATGCGTAATCATCAATTGTCTGATTTTAAAGTTAATCTCACTATGTGCTTGGTCTAGAGACCATTTTATATGATTTGTCATTTCTATACCTATTTAATTCTAAATGCAAAGGTATTTGAAACGCTACGCAAGAATGTTACAGAAATTTTAAAAATGCTTGTATTATTCACACATTTGGAAAAATTATTTGGAGTGCCTGGGGAATAATTTCAGCATTTATTTCATTCACTTTTCCAAGGTATTCGCCATCAATTTGAAAATGTACTTTTTTGCGTGATGAAATAGAAATCACTTTTGTCTGAATAACTTCTGTTTTTTCTCTGTCAAAATTTGCATGAGAAAATCTCATCTTGAATAGTTCAAGAATGGATATTTTTTTTATTAAAATAACTTCAAATAATTCGTCGAGCAATGACCCAATGGGGTTTATGATGGCCCCAGTGCCAAATTTGGTTGCATTGGCTATAACTACCATATAAGCGCTAGTTGTAACTATTTTTTTTCCACTTATTATTTTAATTTCTAAAACAGGGTTTTGAAATAGGACTTGTAAAATAGCTAAAAAATAGCCCCTCATACCCCTTCCGGGAATTGTTTTGAACTTTTGCATAGCAAATGCATTCAGTCCAATATCGCTCAAATGAATACATAAATGTTCGTTTATTTTGGTTAAATGAATTTTTCTTGGATTGCCGTTCATCAGCTGATCTAAAGCTTGCTTGGGTTCATTGCTAATCCCTAGTTCCTTAGCTAAACCATTTGCTGAGCCAGCCGGTAGAATTCCGAGAGGTATATTGGTTTTAATCAAGCATTCTGCCAGTAATTTTATGGTTCCGTCTCCACCTACAGCAATTACTATATCTGGAGAAAACAACTTAATTCTTTCTTTTAGTGTTACCAAACTACAATGCTCTGTGAGGTGAAATAATTCGAAAAGATGAAAAGAAGCGGTATAATAATTACGTATCTCCATCGCCCAATCTATTGTTTTATTGCCAGAAAATGGATTTATAATAAATAGTAATTTTGAGCTATAGTTATTCATAATGAAAAAAGAAATAAATCGTGTTGATGCTTATGTGAAAGTCTATCATGGCTATGGACACAGAGATAATTTGGTTATTTATGGTCATGTTTTCAAGGGAAAGTTACCGAGCCAAAGTAAGTTTTCAGACCGAATAATTGACAATATCATACATTTAACTAAGTTGTTTTTCCTTAAACCATTGCCCGATGCAAAGCTTATGTTACAATGGAATGAGCAGCAATTGTATGGGAATACGGAAATAGATGGTTTTTTTAAATTTGAATGGAAATCCGAAACCGAAATTATTGCTGGCTGGCATGTAGTAAAAGTTTACTTACTTGATAATAAAGGTGTTAAAATATCATCGAGTGTCGGAAAAATTTTTGTTCCACAGTCTACCCAGTTTGGATTTATCTCCGATATTGATGATACTGTACTAATTTCACATTCTGCCAACACCGGGAAAAAACTACGTGTAATGTTTGCCAAAAACCCACGAAGTAGAAAAACGTTTGCCGATGTTGTAAAATTTTATAAACTTCTTTCCCTTGCTCATACCAAGCCCGATATTTTAAATCCATTTTTTTATGTTTCAAGTAGCGAATGGAATTTATATGATGACCTAAATGTCTTTTTTAAACACAATGGATTACCAAAAGGTGCTTTTCTTTTAAGTAAAATAAAAAGATGGTATCAGCTATTTGAAACTGGTAAAACAAAACATCAAGACAAATTAACCAGAGTCACCAGAATCCTTGAGGCTTTTCCGAACCAAAACTTTGTATTATTAGGTGATAACTCACAG
>JANNWE010000374.1:0-3568 GCA_031414675.1 Cytophagaceae bacterium | reverse complement strand
AAATTAGCTCGTGAAAAGGCTTTAAAAGTCTATAAAGAAGGGCTTGAATCTTGAATTATTATATTTTGTTTCCAAGTATTTTTGTAATTCGAGCTGTTTTTTTTGCTATTAAATATTAAGCTGTTTTTATTTTAAATTTCTGTCATCTTACTAAATTTAAAATTGATTAAAACCCTTTTCTAATGACAATACAATCGGAACCACGAAACGGGCCCATTTTTTAGATCTTAAAAATAGACCCCCTATAATTTATACTTTGTGTGTCCTGCGGACGGCCTTACTTTTTCCGGTCTGCCGGTCCAATCGAAAAAAGTAAGCAAAAAAACATTCACAAAAAATAAGTCCTAACTGGGCGTTCCCCTTGAAAATTTGATAATCAGCATTTTATGAAAAAAATTAAAATTCTACAAATCAAATTTCACAAACGGCCATTTTTGTGATTCAAAGGAAATTAATTTTTTATTTTTAAGGATGACAATAATTTTAAATTAATCCAATTAGTTTTAGGTAATATTAAATACTAATGGAATCATTCCTAAAACAAGCAGCAGAAATAGTTTTTAAAAATCACGATTTAAGTGAATTGAAGAATATTCAAATTATTCTTCCAAGTAGGAGGGCAGTTTACTTTTTCAAACATGAAATTGCCGCTTTGTCTGAAAAACCATTTTTAGCCCCTAAAATCCATTCAATTGATGACTTCATAATAAAACTTTCCGGATTAGAGGTCTTAGACAGCATACAGCTATATTTTGAAATCTTTGAATTATTTCTAGCATTTGATAGTACCCTTACATTTGAAAAATTTATGTCTTGGGCTCAGATATTAGTAAAAGATTTTGAAAATATTGACCAAGCTTTAGTAGAAAATCCTCATCTTCTTTTTAGGTATATGTCTGAAGCACAGGCAATTGAAAGATGGGAGTTAGAAAGTGATTTTGATTTTTCAACTACAAGTCTAAATTATTTTGATTTTTTTGATAAAGTATCTCAAGTTTATGAAAAGCTTAAATTTCAGCTTTTAAAAAACAATACGTGTTACAAAGGGATGGCTTATAGGAAAGTAGCCGAAGAAATTGACTTTCTTATTAAAGATTCACCTTGTACTTTTTTTTATTTTATAGGATTAAACGCTTTAAGCAATGCCGAAGAACAAATTGTTCGACAAATGGTAAAGCTCAATGTTGCTGATTGTATATGGGATGCAGATAATTACTATGTAAATTCAGAAAATAAGGCAGGTAAAAAGTTAAGAAATTATAAATTTTCAAAAAAATTTGGTACTTGGACTATTCAATCTAATCTTTTAAAAACGAGTAAAAAAGATTTTAAGGTTTTTAGTGTTCAAAATGAGACGCTTCAAACGGACATCGTCAGTAATTTAATTTTAGAAAGTAACCAAAAAAGCCATGTAATTGTAGTTTTGAATGAAAATCAATTTAAACCTCTTTTGCTAAATATTCCTCAGGTAACTAATGATTTTAATGTTTCTGTTGGATTGCCCATCACAACTAGTGATTTTTTTAGCTTATTAAATTTATTTTTCGAAATTCAGATAAATTCTTCTTTGGAAATCGATAAAACCTTAAATATTCACAATAAACCTTTTTTTAAGCTAATCGAACATCCCCAAATTAAGAAATTACTACTATTGGAATGGGGCGAAAAAAAGTATAAAAGCCTAAAATTTGAATTACTAAAGGAAAATGTAGTTTTTGTAAACCAGAAAAAAATATTAGGTAAAGGTCTTACAGTTAGTTTTTTAGATTTATTTTTCACAGATTTTGAAGATAATTTGAATCTAATTTTTCAAAAATGGAGAGATTTAGCTTCCAAAATAGTGGATGTTTTATCCACTCAAAATGATGAAATTGAGTATGCTTTTATTTCTATTTTATTGAATAAATTAAATTTATTAGAAGATATTTTTTTAAAGCATAAAGAAATAAATTTAAAAAGTTTTAAAAGTTTATTATTAGATGTATTAAAAGCCGAAAATGTACCATTTACCGGTGAAACAGCGGCTAAAGTTCAAATTATGAGTATGTTGGAAACCAGATGCTTAGATTTTGAATATGTAAGTATAGTATCATTCAATGAGGGAAATTTACCTTCTAATCAAAAAAGCAAATCTTTTATTCCATTCGATGCTGCTGAAATTTTTAAAATGCCATTGTATTCAGATCAAGATGCAATAATGGCTTACCATTTTTATAGGCTTTTACAAAGAGCTAGTCATATAAATTTTCTTTATTTAAAGCCGGGTGCTGAAGGTTTAGGGTCTAAAGAAAAAAGTAGATTTATTACTCAAATAGAAGAAGAATTAACAAAATACAATGAAAATGTAACCTTAGAATATCCTGAAATTGAGTTCTCAGGAAAAAATATTGCTCAAAACGATGAAATAAACATAGAAAAGACAGAGGAGCTTCTTATTAAAATTAAGTTTTTCCTAAAAAATAAAGGATTTTCTACTAGTTCTTTAAATGATTATTTAGACTGTAGTTTAAAGTTTTATTGGAACAGAGTTGAAAAAATAAGAAAAATAGAAGAAATTTCTGATACGATGGGCACCGATGTATTTGGAAACATGATACATTATACATTGGAAGAATTAGATAAATTATTGATTATAAACAAAACACCTGTAACAAAAGAAACTTTACAAGAACTTATTATTAAAGTACCTGACATTTTAGAGAAAGTTATTGCCAACAAATTTTCTGGCTTTGAAACTAGCACGGGCTTGAATTCCATTTTTAAAGAGATAGCTTTAAAAATAACAATTGATTTTTTTAAATCTAAACTAGTTAATTTTAAAGAAACGTTTTTAGTCTTAGCAACGGAGAAACAGTTTGAACATGCATTAACTATAAAAATTGATGAAAATGACATTGAAGTTAAATTAGTTGGAATTGCTGATAGAGTTGAATTGCATGAGAATAAATTAATGATAATTGATTACAAAACTGGAAAAGTAGAGGCCAACGAACTTAATTTTAAAATAAATGGATTAGGAGAAGTATTGAAAAACTTTGAAAAAAAGAAACTAAGACAATTATTGATTTACAGGTATTTAGTTTTGAATAATTTGGAATCTAATCCTTTATTTTCTTCTATAATTAAACCAAATATTGTTGTCGTACCTAAAATTTATTCATTTAGGAACATTCATACAGATTTAGAATTAGATATTGAAGGTCTCGACAGAGATTTAAATGTGTATTTAATAGAAAATCTACTATCCGATGTAGTTTCGAAACTCCTAAATAAAGATATTCCGTTTACTAAAACTGAGAATAGAAAAGTTTGTGAATTCTGTGATTTTAATAGTGTTTGTAAACGCTCCGAAAAAATTTAAGGAATTTTAAAAAAAAATAGAATTTAACTATTTGATTATTAATTAGTTTGTGTAAACTATGTTTTCTCACTTCTAAAATGTTGCAAATAAAGTTTGACTAAAGTAAAAAAAAATGTATCTTTGCATCCGAATTCAGAGACCAATATGATTCAATAGAGAGATGGCAGAGTGGTCGAATGCGGCGGTCTTGAAAACCGTTGACTGTTA
>JANNWE010000373.1:0-3577 GCA_031414675.1 Cytophagaceae bacterium | reverse complement strand
ACTTTTATTCGTTTTATTTACATTTTTTTGAACTTTGTTAATATTACCACAAAATAGCCTTGAAGACTCTCTCCTTTTTTTTGTTTTTTATGAGCTATATGTCATGTTCCTTAGCTCAAATATCTTATAAAACCAGATATAAAACTGCTCTTTTTGTTGAGCTTTTGGGCATTAGTCCATTTAGCTCATTAAATTTAGAATTTTGTCCAATTAAAAATGAGAAATCCTTTTTTTCAATACGGGCTGGTTCAGGATATCTCCCTGGCTCAAAAAAACCAAATGTTGATGGAAAAAAAGACAATGGAATGTCAATTCCGCTTGGAATTTCATATAATTTTATTCTAAACAATCTTAAAAGACAGTTTAAGTATCGAATTTCCATGCGATGCAACCCTCGCCCACCACGTATTTCTGTTGAAACGTTTGGAGAATTTGGACTGGGCCTTACCTACATTTTTACGAATGTCACAGGCTTTAAACAATATACATTCGGAATTATTGGCATTAGAAACCAAATTGCTTTTGGAAGTGAATACAAAAAGCATGTGCTGTTTTTAAAAACACAATTTAATCCTTTTTATCATAATAATGCGTTTACTCTGTTTCCTTCCTCAGGATCTGTTTCTGGGTTTGGGGCGAGTTTAGGATTCTCAATAAAGTAATATTGGTCTCTCTCAATCGTTAAATTAAAAATATTTTTTGGGCTGAAAAAATAGTCTTTATATTATCTTTTTAGTATTCTTGTAAACCGACGAGCTCTTTAACTCCATTTTTTAGTGAAAAGAACTACCTTTCTTTTTCTTTTCTTTTGCTGTGCAAAAGTAAGTTTAGGCCAGATTTCCTACCGAACTCGTTATAAAACTGCTGTTTTTGGTGAAACATTTGCCGTAAGTCCAATAGTTTCTTTTAATTTAGAACATGCGGTAAATAGGTCTACGAAATCATTTACAGTATTGCGTTATGGTGTTGGGTTTGTGCCTGGTTCTAAAAAACGAGAAGGGTTTGGATGGATAAACAATGGCTTTTCAATGCCTGTCTCTGTATCACAAAATTTTAACGTCAACAATCTAAAAAGAAGAATAAAACATCGTGTTTCGTTGAAATGTAGGTCTACCCCATCAAAAATTGCAGTAGAATGGTTTGCAGAAATTGGTGCGGCCTATACACCTGTTTTTTATGGATTATCCGAACCAAAGCATTCTTTTTCAGGAATTTTTGGATTAAGACAACAGGTTGTTTTTGATATTCCCCCCAAACCCAAGGTAATCTTTCTAAAATTACAATTCACGCCTAATTATAATTACAACACAAAAGTAATATCTTGGAATCCCATTTCAGGTACAACTAATATTTTTGGTATGGGTTTAGGATTTTCAATCTAAAGGGCTTCATAAATATTATAAATAATTTAAAAATATAAGTCAAATTAGTTTATTTCAAAATAGGATAAATTCTGCCAATAAGACTAATTTAGGATTATTATAAGGCCAAATATTTATTAATATTAATTTTATATCATTAATATTTACAAATGAATTAATAATTTTTTAGTTTTTTATGGTATTTTTGAACTGTTATAATTAAACCCTAGTCTAAGCTATAAATATATGAGTAAATCCCTTTTCCGTAAAAAAGATATTAATAAAGCTGTTAAAGAAGCTGAAAATAGAGAATCCATTCATTCTCTTGCCCGCGTTCTTGGTGTTCGCGACTTAACCTTATTGGGAATTGCCGCCATTATTGGTGCAGGGATTTTTAGTACTATTGGTTTAGCTAGTTTTAATGGGGGGCCCGCAGTTTCTCTTTTGTTTGTTTTTGTTGCAATTGCATGTGTTTTTACTGCACTAAGTTATGCACAATTTGCCTCGATGGTACCGGTAAGTGGCAGTGCCTATACCTATGCTTATGTTTCTTTTGGTGAAATGGCCGCCTGGATTATCGGATGGGCTTTAATATTAGAATATGCAGTATCGAATATGGTTGTTGCTATTTCTTGGTCAAGCTATTTTACTTCTATGATTGAAGGCTTTGGGTTCCATTTTCCCACTTGGCTGGCAACCGATTACACCACGGCGAAAGAAGCTTTTCAAGTTGTACAAACTGGTGGCAGTGAGATAAACGCGGGAACTGAACGTCTTGCACAAGGCTTTAAAGATGCTCCTAGTTTTGGTTTTTTTAAAATCATTTTTAATCTTCCTGCCGGTTTAATTACGGTTTTAATAACCACCCTCTGTTATATTGGAATAAAAGAATCGAGAAATGTAAGTAATTTTTTAGTTGGACTAAAGCTTCTTGTTATATTATTGGTTATTGTTGCTGGTGTTTTCTATGTAAAGCCAGTAAACTGGACCCCATTTGCTCCAAATGGTGTTGAAGGCGTTTTAAGCGGTGTTGCTGCCGTTTTCTTTGCTTTTTTTGGTTTCGATTCCATTTCAACCACTGCTGAGGAAGCCAAAAACCCACAAAGAGATTTACCCAGAGCAATGCTCTTGTGTTTGGTCATTTGTACGGTTTTATATGTATTAATATCCCTAGTACTTACGGGAATGGTAAATTATAAAGAATTAAATGTTGCAGATCCATTGGCTTATGTATTCACGAATGTAGGTTTTGATTTTGTTGCTGGAGTAATTTCTGTAAGTGCGGTTATAGCGATTACTAGTGCTTTATTGGCCTATCAAATTGGGCAGCCGCGTATCTGGATGACTATGAGCAGAGATGGTTTGTTAGGTAAAAACTTTGGAAAAATACATCCAAAATATAAAACCCCTGCCTTTGCTACTATTATCACAGGTATTTTAGTTGCTGTTCCGTCTTTATTTTTCAAAATGAGTTTCTTTGTAGATTTAACTAGTGTGGGAACATTCTTTGCATTTATTTTAGTTTGTGCTGGGGTGCTATATTTAGATACTATGGGCTTGAGTAAAAACGCAAAGTTTAAGATTCCGTATATAAATGCTAAATATCTTTGTGGTCTTTTGATGCTAGTTGCCCTATATTTAACTTATTCACAAGGTAATGTTATGATACACTTAGAAACCAAGCCATTACTTTTTGTTTTCTGGATTGTTTTTGGCCTTCTAACTGTTTTAAGTTTTATTCACAACTTTTCTTTGTTGCCTGTTTTAGGAATTCTTACTAATTTATATTTAATGACCGAGCTCGGCTGGACAAACTGGCTAATGTTTATTTTTTGGATGAGCATTGGTTTGGTTATATACTTTTCTTACGGTTATTGGCATAGCAAATTAGCCAAGAATTGAACTTTAAACCTTATTAAAGTAAACAAAATCTTAAATAACATATTAATTGGCAAATTTTAAAAAAGAAATCCGCTTATACGATGCTGTAATGCTTGTATCCGGATCAATGATTGGTTCTGGAATTTTTATAGTAAGTGCCGATGTGGCTAGGCAGGTAGGTTCAACCGGTTGGTTATTGGCTTCCTGGCTTTTAGCTGGCCTACTCACAATGGTTGGGGCTTTGTGTTATGGCGAACTTACTTCCATGTTTCCACAAGCGGGTAGACAATATGTTTTCCTTCAAAAGGCCTATGGCAAACTAACTGGTTTTCTAT
>JANNWE010000372.1:0-2083 GCA_031414675.1 Cytophagaceae bacterium | reverse complement strand
CTTGAAATACCTACAAAAAGCAGCTTCACTCATATTTACTATTTCAGCTATTTCTGTTAATCTTATGTTTTCTTTAAAATTCTTACTGACATATTCATATACTTTCTGCATACGTTCAGTTTCAGATACTTTATGTAAATTAGAATAATCAGAATTAGTAATATATTGATAGTCTTTTGTTTGTGATAGTTTGTGGAGTAAATCCAGCAAAGAAAGAATTCTATTGAAACCAGTTTGCTGTCTAATTTCTAACAATGTTTCAATTATAAATTCTTGAGTCTTTCCCTTCCAAGTTAAACCTCTATTCGACTTATTTAATAAATGACTTATAACCTTCATTTCAGGCTTATCGAAGAAACTTTCGCCTAAAAAATCTTTAGTAAAATATAATACAATTCCATGAGTTCTTAAAGTTGAATTGTTTTCAAAATAAGCTTTCTCACTTCTCCAAAGATGTGGAAGATTAGGCCCTAAGAAAACTGTATCCCCTGCCTCAAAATGTTGAATAGAATCACCAATAAAACGAGTACCAGAACCCTTAATTACCGTAAATAGCTGGTAATGAGGATGAAAATGCCAATTTGGATCAAAATGATTTTCTATTAAATCTACTACTGTTACTGACTCTTGATAACTCCCTATGTTTTTTTCTAATACGATTGGCATTTCTTATAGTACAGTTTTTTGTACTTTTTTGTGATTATTCTAACAAAAATAGTCAAAATATTGGAAACATTTGCAAAATAAAAGGAAAGTAATTGAATTATTCATGCATAATATTGTATCTAAGTTAGGATAATTGAAATGAAGAATAAAATTGGAATGAATCTATTGCTTTGGGGATCAGAAATTGACGAAAGTCTTTTTCCTGTATTGGAGCAAATAAAAGAAATTGGGTTTGAAGGAGTGGAGATTCCAATTTTTAACACAAATCCTGCGTCTTGGTATAATTGGAGAATTAAATTGGATGAATTAGGTTTAGATAGAATTGCCGTAACTATAAATGGTGCGGGTGAAAGTTTTATAAGCGCTGACCCAAAAGAAAGAAAATATGCCTTAGAAAGAAATAAACTAGCATTAGATTGTGCTTTGGTATTAGGTTCAGATCTATTAACAGGTCCATTTCATTCGGCTTTAGGGGTATTTACAGGTATAAAAGCTTCAGAAAGAGAAAAACTATGGGCCAAAGAAGGACTTTGGGAATTGGCTGAGTATGCGGATAGTTTAGGAATTACGCTAGGTTTGGAATATTTAAATAGATTTGAAAGTTATTTAGTTTCCTGTACGGATGAATTATTGGATTTAGTTAATTACATAAATCACCCCGCTTGCAAAATAATGTTTGATACTTTTCATGCTAATATTGAAGAAACAAGTATGACGGAAGCCATCAAAAAAATAGGTGAAAAATTGGTTCATGTACAATTGTCAGAAAATCATAGAGGAACATTAGGACAAGGAAGGGTGGAAATTCAAGAAGTTTTAGACGCTTTAAAATCAATTGACTATAAGGGAATGCTGAGTATTGAAGCATTTAGTGAAAAATTATCAGCTGCAAATATTTGGAGGAAAATGTTTGATTCAGAAGAACAATTGATGAAAGACAGTTACAATTATTTAAAAAATAAAATATAATGAGCAAACAAATTAATATTGCAATTGTAGGTTTAGGCTTTGGAGCCGAATTTATACCTATTTATCAACTGCATCCAAATGCAAATATGTATGCTATTTGCCAAAGAAATGAAGAAAATTTAAACAAAATTGGCAATACTTTCGGAATCGAAAAACGGTATACCGATTTTGATGACTTGTTAAATGATCCCAAAATTGATGCGGTTCATATCAATTCACCAATTCCTAATCATGCAGAACAAACACTGAAGGCTTTATATGCGGGCAAACATGTGGCTTGTACAGTTCCTATGGCCACAAGTGTAGAAGATTGCATGAAAATTGTGAAAGCAACGCAAGAAACAGGCAAAAAATACATGATGATGGAAACTGTTGTGTATGCTAGAGAATTTTTGTTTGTTAAAGAAATGTACGAAAAAGGGGAATTAGGTAAAGTCCAATTCCTAAA
>JANNWE010000371.1:0-6520 GCA_031414675.1 Cytophagaceae bacterium | reverse complement strand
AAACAGAAAAGGTGTTATTTCATTTTTCTTGTAAAGCGTTTCCTTCGAAATCAATACCGCTCCACCCGAATTTTATAAAATTTCTGATATTTTGATGGTCTGTTCCGTTTGGATTTTCTAAAACGTCTTTTCTATAATATTCACCAAAACATGCCAAGGTTTCCTCTTTGGATAAATTTTGAAGTTTAGCAAATGAAAACACTTTGCAAGAACCCGAATTTTGACCTGCTTCATTAATTATTTCCCCATTTATAAACTTTGTAGCTGTAAAATGGTAGTTCTCTTCAATGGCTGCTATAACTTCTTTAAAATCAAGAGTTGTTGGATTTGTTTTTATTTTAATAATAATACTTTCCATTTTTAACTATAGTTTTTGCCAAATTTACAAGCAAAAATTCTAAAGGAAGTATTCTGCAAATCCTTTTTTTTTCAAGAATTTCAAAATCATAAATGCAAACCATTTAAATGAATAATTGTTTATATCTTTGACTGTTCCTTATTTATTGTTATGACAACAAAAGACTTATTTTTACATCTTCGATTTCCTTTTTCTTTTTTTTTAATGCCCATTTTTTGGTTGGCAGTAAGTCAGCAATCTCAAGGAATCTGGATTCAAAATTTTATAATTTTCATCGTATTGCATATTTTTATTTATCCTGCTTCAAATGCTTATAATTCTTATTTTGATAAGGATGAAGATAGTATTGGCGGATTAAAAAACCCACCAAAAGTGGATAGGTCACTTTGGAAAACTGCCAATTATTTCGACGCTACAGGCTTACTGCTTTCTTTTTTCTTTGTCAATTCTACTTTTGGGGTATTAATTCTTTTGTATGTATTGGTAAGCAGAATGTACAGTTGGACAGGAATTAGACTAAAAAAACATGCAATCTTGAGTTGGTTTATTGTGGGTATATTTCAAGGGGCTTTGGTATATTTTATGGTTTTTACATTTGGTCAAAATTTGAGTTTACCTACACTTATAGATTCATACAATACTATAAACCAGAGAGATATTTTAGGTTGCTTAATTGCTGCATTAATTTTGTGGGCTATCTACCCGATCACCCAAGTTTATCAACATAAAAGTGATAGGAAAAATGGAGACAATACTATGAGTATGCTTTTAGGCATAAAAGGAACGTTTGTATTTTGTATCATATTTTTTACAGCAAGTCTTTTTGTTTCCTATGTTTATTTGCCTCAACATCTATTTTTTAGATTTTTGATTTTTAGTGGGCCAGTTTCGGGTTTTATGGGATATTGGTTCTTTAAAGTTTTAAAAGATGAAAGGTTTGCTGATTTTAAACACACCATGCAAATGAATATTTTGTCATCAATTTTATTAAATATTTGTTTTTTTTCATTCTGCATTTTTAAATAAAACGTATATAAATAAATCATTTAAAACTGTTCTACTTTTTTTATTGTTTCCTTAAGCAGGAAGTAAATTTTATTAATCTTAAAATTTATTCCACAATATTAGATACTAATAATATGAGTTTTATTACACACATAGGCACTTCTGTTCCAAAATTCAAAAATGCACAACGTGATATTCAAAAATTTATGGTGGACTTTTCTGATGCTTCTGAAACAGAAAAGCGTAAAATGGGCTTGATGTATGCAAGAAGTGGAATAGAAACCCGATATTCGGTAGTTCCTGATTACTCATGTGATATAGATGACCGAGTTTTTTTTCCTAAAAACAAATCTTTAAGCCCCTTTCCAGGTATAGAAAGCCGCATGAAAATTTATGAAAAAGAAGCGGTTAATTTAGGTGTTAAAGCTGTAATAGATGCTGTAAAGGAAGTAGATACAGCAAAGTTTACCCATTTAATTAGTGTTTCTTGTACTGGATTATCTGCACCAGGCTTGGATGTTGCCTTGGTGGAGGCACTTAATTTACCTACAGATATTGTTAGAACATCTATTAATTTTATGGGATGCTACGCCGCAATTCACGCGTTTAAACAAGCAGATGCAATTTGTAAATCTCAAAGTGATGCTAGAGTTTTAATTGTACTTGTTGAATTATGTACTTTGCATTTTCAAAAAGAGAATACCCTTGATTTTATTACATCCAATTTGCTTTTTGGAGATGGTGCTGCTTGCTGTGTTGTTGAAAACGAGGGGATTGGCCTAGAAATTCGTTCGTTTTATTCTAAATTGTATCTTGAAAAGCAAGATAGTATGGCTTGGCATGTAAGTTCTTCGGGCTTTTTGATGAGTTTAAAAAGTGAGGTGCCCGCTATTATTGAAGATAATTTAGCTTCTTTTGTTGCAAGCTCTTTGGATAAAAGCGACGTTCTCGAGATCGACAATTGGGTTATCCACCCTGGAGGTAAAAGCATTTTAGAATCTTCAGCAAAAGCACTTAAACTTGGAAAAGAAGCATTGGCTGGTTCATATGAAATTTTAAGAAACTTTGGAAACATGTCCTCTTGTACCCTAGTTTTTATTCTTAAAAATTTACAAAAGATGGATAAGCAGCATACTTTTGTTTCAGGTTTTGGACCTGGTATAACCATGGAAAGTATGATTTTAAAAACGAAACAATGAAAAAATCTTTTCTAAAAGAATTATTAGATGAGGAACAAATTCCGGAAAAAGATTTAATTGAGAATTTAAAGGAGTTGGCTTTTATTAATACTTATTTGGGTGGCCATGGGGTAATTAAAAAAGGACTTGGATATTTTCAAAACAAATCGGAAACATTAGCTATTTTAGAGATAGGATCAGGTGGTGGAGATAATTTAGCTGCATTAAAAGAATGCTTTCAACATAATTCTTATTCGGGTTTAGACATGAAAGCTACCTGTATAACCTATAGTAAAAATCGCTATCCAGCTTTTAATTGGATACTTTCTGATTACCAGCTTTTTTCCCCAGATAATAAATTCGATGTAATTTTCAATTCTCTTTTTTGTCATCATTTTTTGGATGAAGAATTAATAAAAATGTTGGAGTGGATGAATGAGAATTCGGCTAGGGGATTTTTTATTGGAGATTTACATAGAAATGGAATTGCTTATTACGCCATTAAAATCTTAACCTTTTTGTTTTCAAAATCTTATTTAGTTAAAAACGATGCCCCACTTTCAGTAGCTAGAGGATTTACCAAATCAGAGTGGAAGGTTCTTTTAGAAAAAGCAGGAATAGCTAATTATCAAATCAAATGGCAATGGGCTTTTCGATGGTTAATAGTGGTGAAAAAATAAGTTAAAATGCCTATAAAGTACGATGTAGCTATTGTTGGAGGAGGTTTAGCTGGCTTAAGCCTCTCTATTTTACAAGCTAAAGAAGGAAAATCAGTGGTGGTTTTCGAAAAAAATGCGTATCCATTTCATAGGGTGTGTGGTGAATATATCAGTCTAGAGTCTTGGGATTTTTTGACTTTTTTAGGAGTACCATTGAATGAAATGAATTTGCCTATTATCAAAAAGCTAGAAGTAAGTTCTCCAAAAGGGACCTTGTTACAAGCAGATTTAGACTTGGGTGGTTTTGGAATATCGAGATATGTTTTGGATTTTGAATTGGCAAAAATTGCAAAAACTTTAGGAGTAACTATTTTAGAAAAAACCAGAGTAATAGATGTAAATTTTAATGGAGATTTTTTTCGTTTAACAACGCAAGAAAACGAATATCACGCTAACATAGCAATTGGTAGCTTCGGGAAACGTTCCAATTTAGATGTGGACTGGAAAAGGCAATTCATATTCAAGAATCGGACTACGTTAAATCAATACATAGGTGTAAAGTATCATGTAAAAGCTGATTTTCCCAAAGATAAAATTGTATTGCATAACTTTAAAGATGGGTATTGTGGTTTTTCAGCCATTGAAAACGATACATATTGTTTGTGCTTTTTAACTACCAAAAGTAACTTAAAGGCGAGTGATAATAACATAGAAAAAATGGAAAAGCAGATTTTATCTAGAAATCCGCATTTGAAATTTTTATTTGAAAACAGTACAAGCCTTTGGAACGCTCCTGAAGTGATTTCGCAGGTGAGTTTTGAAAAAAAAGAATTGGTATTCCATCAAATGCCAATGTTGGGAGATGCATCAGGAGTGATAGCCCCTTTGTGCGGAAACGGAATGAGCATGGCATTTCAAGGTGCTTTTTTGTTAAATAAAGTTTTAAACAATAATGCTTTAGACCTTAATTCCTATGAAAAAGAATGGAAAAAATCTTTTGGAAGCCGATTGCTTGCAGGCAGAATAATTCAAAGTATGTTTGGGAACGAATTCACAACTGGATTGTTCATAAATTTTTTCAGATTTCAACCCTATTTATTGCGTTCACTCATAAAACTTACGCACGGATACAAGATTGGAGATTAGCTTGAAATTTACAATTTAAATTGTGTAATTTTGGTTTAACCAAAATTAATTCTGTTCAATTTTTTTTAGTATTACAATCTTATTTTTTTTAAGAGAAAGTAGAAAAATAAGATGGACAAGGATAGGAAAAAACAAATGAATCCTAATTTTGAAATTCGATTCGTATTTTAATTTAGATTTTTATAGATTTATTTTTAAAATCAATACCCAAGCATGTGTCTGCCCAAAGAAATTCTTAAGTTGATAAAGATAGATGAGTTTTCGTCTTCTCCAAAGTATATGCAACTCAGCAATTCAGTTTTAGATGGAATTAGAAAAGGAATAATTCAAAAAAACGATTTAATGCCTTCTATAAATGATGTAAGTTTTGAATTTGATATTTCTCGTGTTACGGTAGAAAGAGGTTATAATTACCTAAAAAGTATAAGCGTTTTAAAATCTGTGGCGGGTAAAGGTTATTTTATTAATTCTACCGAATTATCTCAAAACTACAAAGTGTTTTTGTTATTTAATAAGTTAAGTGTTCATAAAAAAATAGTATATGATTCATTTGTTCAAACCCTTGGTCCAAAGGCATCCATAGATTTTTATGTGTATAACAATGATTTTGGTTTATTTAAAAGAATTGTTGAAAACAGGAAAGACAATTACACACATTATGTGATTATTCCTCATTTTTTTGAAGATGGAGAAAATGCTAGTGAAGTTATAAATACCCTGCCTAGCGGTAAAGTATTACTTTTAGATAAAATTCTGCCTAAAATCACTATAGAGTTCGGTGCTGTATATGAAAACTTTGGGAATGATCTTTTTAAAACCTTGACAGAAGGCTTGGAAGCATTAAAAAAGTATCATAAAATAATAATGATTTTCCCAGAGGCCAGCTATTTTCCTAAGGAAATTATCAAGGGCTTTAAGCAGTTTTGTGCAGAGTTTGCTTTTGACCAAGAAATCATTTCTTCTTTAGAGAACCACCAGATACGGAAAGGTGAGGTTTATATAAATCTTATGGAAGATGACTTAGTGGATTTGATAGACAAAATAATTTCTGAAGACTTTAAAATAGGAAGAGAAATAGGGGTGATTTCGTATAACGACACGCCCCTTAAGCGGTTTATTTTGAATGGATTAACAACAATATCTACTGATTTTAAACAAATGGGTAAATCTGCGGCTGAGTTAATACTTAATAACCAAACCAACAAAATTGAAAATCCATTTTATCTAACACTTCGCAAATCTCTTTAAATACCCAAGATTTGTATTATTATATTTTGGTTTTTAAATCCGATTTATTTATTACTGTCATAGGACTAAATTTAAAATTGATTAAAAACCCTTTCCTGTTGACCATGCAATCGGAACGCCGAAACGGGCCCATTTTTTAGATCTTAAAAAAAGATCCCCTAAATTTTATACTTTGTGTGTCCTGCGGACGGCCTTACTTTTTCCGGTCTGCCGGTCCAATCGAAAAAAGTAAGCAAAAAAACATTCACAAAAAATAAGTCCTCTTGAGAAATTTGATAATCAGCATCTTAAGAAAAAATTTAAAATTCTACAAATCAAATTTCACAAACGGTCACGGTTCGGCGCCCCGATTTTGTGATTCAAAGGAAATTAATTTTTTATTTTTATTGGATGACAGTATTTATTTTAAACTTTATTTATTATAAATTGATTTTTTAATCAACTATTTTTTTGAATAAAGCTTAATTATTCTACAATTATTGAGTAATTTCGATGAAATATTAACTCAGCCTTATTAAAATGAAAAGAATCAAACTTGTTCTTATTGTTAGTCTTTTTAGCTTTTCTTGTTTTTCTCAAAGCACAATAAAATTATACCCTAATACAGCACCTGGCTCTGAAAGCTGGAATTGGGTAGAGGCAGAAAATGATAAAAATATGTTTAATACTAGAGTAGTTTATAATGTCACTACACCAACTCTTACAGCATATTTGCCTCAAAAGAACATAGCAAATGGCACGGCAGTTATTATAGCACCTGGTGGTGGATTTCAGTTGTTGTCAATTGATAGCGAAGGAATTGATGTAGCAAAATATTTGTGCTCTAAAGGTGTAGCGGCTTTTGTCTTAAAATATAGACTTGCAAAAAGCCAAACCACAGATCCTACCGTAGAGATGATGGAAAAGATAAATAATCCCAAAAAAAT
>JANNWE010000370.1:0-3676 GCA_031414675.1 Cytophagaceae bacterium | reverse complement strand
ATTTTTCATAACCAATCGCATCAACAAAAAACTGCAAAGAAAACTAATGGAAAATTCAGCCGATTTGGAGTCTCAATTGGTAGAATCTCTTAATGCCGCCGCTACTATCAAACGCTTTGGATTGGAAAATTATTCCAATCTTAAAACTGAGAACAACTTCGTTAGGCTCCTTCAAACTATTTTTAAATCTTCCTCCAGTAGTATTTATATTGGTACAGCAAGCGATTTTATTTCCCGTTTGTTTACTATTATTTTGCTTTGGGCAGGAACCTATTTAGTTATTGGAAACGAAATTACCCCAGGCGAGCTCTTGTCATTTTATAGTTTGATAGGATATTTTACTGGACCAGCTCAAAGTTTGATTGGCTCTAACAAAACCATACAAGATGCTTTGATAGCAGCAGATAGATTATTTGAAATTATGGATTTGGAACGAGAAGAAACCGAAAACAAAGTAATTCTGAAACCCGAAATGACTGGAGATATAAGTTTCTCTGAGGTGTCTTTCAGATACGGAACGCGAGTGCAAGTTTTCGACAATTTGTCGCTTTTAATGAAAAAGGGAGAAATAACAGCTTTGGTAGGTGAAAGTGGCTCTGGAAAATCGACGATGATGTCACTTTTGCAAAATCTGTATCCATTGGCAAGTGGACAAATAAAAATTGGAAATTTTGACATCAAGCATATAGATAACCAAAGTCTAAGACAGATAGTAAGTGTAGTGCCACAGCAAATCGATTTGTTTAGTGGTAACATAATTGACAACATTGCCATTGGAGATTTTGAGCCCGATATGCAAAGGATTTTGGGAATATGTCAAATATTGGGTATTATAGAATTTGTGGAAAAACTGCCCAAAGGTTTTGAGACATCGATAGGCGAAAACGGAGCAACACTTTCTGGAGGCCAAAGGCAAAGATTAGCTATAGCAAGGGCATTGTATCGAAATCCTGAGATTTTAATTCTAGATGAGGCCACTTCTGCATTAGATACCATTTCAGAACAATATGTGCAAAATACTATTAAACTTTTGCGTCAAAATGGCAAAACCATAATCATAATAGCCCATAGGTTAAGCACCGTTAGATTTGCTGACCAAATTCTAGTTTTAGAAAGCGGAAAACTCTTACAATCAGGCAACCACAAACAGCTATTCGAACAAAAAGGCAAATATTTTGAGCTTTGGGTAAAACAGTTTGAAGGGGTTTTGGAGGATATCTGACCAATTGCATAAATTATGCATAAAACGCATAATTTACCCAAGAAAAAATTTGGCTATTCTATTTTAAAAACTCAATTTTAAATAAAATGAAAAGAGTTCTGATGAAGTCGGTCTTCGAGAATTGACAACAAGTGAGTTAAAGGCAATTTATGGAGGAAGTTGGTTAGATAAACTATTGGAAAAACCAGTAAAATTTACTTTGACTGGCTTCGGGGACGGTAATCCGGCTAACGATGAAGTGGATTTGTATATTTTGGGGTATAAAATTTTCTGATTAATGTAGGGCCAATTTCTACCCTACTAAGGAGGGTAGAAATTAGGTCTCTTTTTTAAAAGTCTCTTCAATGAAATATAAAAACAATTTTATTCTCATTTTATTCTCATTTTTAAGCTTCATAAAACTAAATGCCCAAATACTGGTTGTAGATAGCAACACCAGTGAGCCCATACCATTTGTAGAAGTATATGCTGAGAATGGTATGTACTTGGGAAATGCCAATAACATGGGCATAATGCCCCCACTTTTATCAGAAAAGATAAAGTCTTATTCAGGCTTGGTCAATGTAATCCTACAGCATTTATCGTATGAAAAATTAAGTATCGATAAGAATTCTTTTTTGGGAAAAACTAAAATACTGCTGAAACCGAAGATTATTTTATTGGAAGAACTCGTAGTAAAGCCACCAAATAAGCAAAAGGCTTTAGTAATCTCTGGATATTATCGAAGTTATCAACTAAAAGGAGGGCGCTTGGAATACTTTTCGGATGGCAAAGTAGAATTATTGTATGAAAACCCCGAAGGGCAAGGGTTAAACAAGCGACTGCACGAAAGGGTTTGGTATAATAAAGACATGCCGCCAGAAGGTAATTTCACTATAGGTATGGTAGGTCCAGCAGTCCCAAGTTTTAAGATACTACTAAACAAGAATGCGAAAGCACAAAATTTATATAAACAAGCCTCAAAAGATAGCAACTTTGTAGTTTTTGAACATCGGAAAAACGACATTTTAAATCCAAAAGAGATAAAATTTTTAGGAAATGAGTCAATAATACATTTTTATACAGAAACGTATGTTTTCTCAATACCTTATGGAGATGTAATAGATCCTGCTTTGCTCAAATATTTTAAGGTGGCAAAAAGCTTAAAATTTAAATGTAAAAAATGTGCAGATTTTCAAGACTATTCTATGCAGACCGAATTTTTTATATCGGACATAAAATACTTGGATCAAAAATCAAAAGATTTCAAGAAATTTACTGGAGAATCTAAACAAAGCCATTTTGAGCCTAATTTTTGGCAAGAGTCAGAAAGTCACCCATTTTTCCAACCGCTTGACAAGCATATTATAAATGCTGTAGAGAAAAATTTAACTATGTATCCAATAAAATAGATGATGAAAAAGTTTATGCTTTTGCTAATACTATTTTTACTTTATTTTTCATTGTACGGACAAAGTTATTTCGAAATGGAAATGGATGCCAAGGGGCATATTATTTATAGAGGTAAAAAAATGAAATTAAAACACCTAAAGCCTCTCATTTATGAAAAACAAGACACCCATTTAAATAGCCTCTACAAAAAAGCTAGGAATAAAAACTTGATGGTTGGTGTTTTAGGGCGAATTAGGGATTTTGGTTTGTTTTATGCAGTTATAAATGAACCCTTTAACCCTATTGTTCAACCCATTCCTTTGGCTATTGGCTTGGGTGGTTTGGCTGGTAACATAAAATATAAAAAAACTGCAAAAAGAGCAGTCTCAGAAATGGTGGATTATTTTAATCAATAGCATTTATGCTACAAAACAATCGTTTTCTGTAATTTTAGACCTTCCCAAAATAGAATCTAAAAATTCATCTTTTCCTGCGGCATCACTCCTTTTACATCAAAACCATAATCATAATAGCACATAGGTTAAGCACCGTTAGATTTGCCGACCAAATTCTAGTATTAGAAAACAGAAAACTCTTACAATCAGGCAACCACAAACAGCTTTTTGAACAAAAAGGCAAATATTTTGAGCTTTCGGTAAAGCAGTTTAAAGGGGTTTTGGAGGATATATGACCGATTGCATAAATTATGCATAAAACGCATAATTTACCCAATAAAAAATTTGGCTATTCTATTTTAAAAACCCAATTTTGAAACAACAAACACAAGAGTGGCCACCAACTGAGTTTGGAGTATATTTATTAAACTTTTAAACTTTTTATTTATGAAAAACGAAATGGTATTGGATGGGTATGGGGTTGTGGAATTATCTCACAATGATTTTCTTGCTATAGATGGTGGTTTACCAAAGCCAGTACAATGGTTTTTAGATTATTGTGGTGGAAAAGTGGTAGATTCTCTATGGGAAGGATTTAAAGATGCATGCCAAAATGGTCATAAGGCAGATCCTGGTTCAAAATGTATGCATACAGCTTTACATTAAATAAGGGGGGTATGAAACCCCT
>JANNWE010000369.1:0-1758 GCA_031414675.1 Cytophagaceae bacterium | reverse complement strand
CTCATTTATGGTTATATAGTTTGGGAATTTTCCCATTTTATTTACCATTATTTAGGGCATAAAGTTCGCTTGTTTTGGTGCTTGCATGCTACACACCATGCACCAGAAAACATGAATCTTTCCGTAACCTATGCTCATTTTTTCTTAGAGGGGCCGTACGCTGATGCTATTCGAGGTTCAATTTGCATTTTGGCAGGAATCCATCCTACACTTTTATTCTTTATTATGTTTATAGATGGTACTTGGGGTGCGTTTATTCATGTAGGTGAAAACTTTATAAAAGACGGAAGATTGGGTTTGCACAAAATCCCATTTTTGGGAAAATTCATTCTTTCACCAACCGACCACAGAGTTCATCACGCTAGGAATCCATTGTATATGGATACCAACTACTGCAATTTGTTGAATATCTGGGACAGAGTATTCAGTACCTATCAGCCTCTAAATGAGGATACACAAATAGAATATGGAATTACACGAGAAATAAATTCAGGAAATATTTTTGATGTTTATTTTGGTGAAATTTGGGCATTGGTAAAAGATATTATAGCTGCCCCAAATCTAAAATCTATGTTTTTGTATTTGGTAATGCCCCCAGGTTGGTCTCCCACAGGAAATCATAGGACGGCGGAGGTGGTTAGAAAAGAGTATTTCAGGAAATTAAAAGAGTAATTCTTTTTGAAGTTATTTTTTTAGGTCAAAAACCAACAACAAAGAACGGACAACCGACATTAGAGAACCTAAAACAGTGAACGGATAACGGATAACAGAAAATTGAAACCTATGTCGTGGTAAAAATACTTTAACTCTAATTTTTGAAAAAGATACTATGTATTTAACAAATCTCAAGACTGAATTTGATCTAATTAAATGTCAAATAAAAAAGCATTTTCTATTTGGTATCCTAGTTTTATCTGTTTCTGCTTCTTTTGCACAAGTAGATATCATTGGTTCACAGAAGGTAATACTTAATATTAATGGAAGTAGATTAAAAATTCCATACTATTCAAGCCATGATTTAACTAAATCAAATACTAAAATTGAACGTGCTGTGATTGTAGTGCATGGAACCGAAAGAAACGCTGATACTTACTACGCTAGTATGATGACTGCCGCTTCAATGAGTGGAACAAACCTTAATTCAACTATAATTCTCGCACCTCAATTTTTATTAGAAGAAGATATAAATTTTCATTCTCTTGATAATGAGCACCTTTATTGGTCAAATGAAGGATGGAAATCTGGATCATTTTCTAGTAATGAAAAGACAAATCCCAGATCACAACGAATCTCATCTTATGCGGTTTTAGATACAATCATGTTAAGACTTGCAAATAATTTACCCAATCTAAAATCAATAGTTTTTGCTGGATTTTCAGCAGGAGGGCAAGTAACTAATAGATATTCTGCTACAACACCATTTGTTGATATTTTATGTGCAAAATACCAAATCAGTACAAAATTTATAGTTGGAAGCACAAGTTCATATGTTTATCTAGACAATAAAAGAGTAATTGAAGGAACAACAAATCAGTTTGCAATTCCCTCAACTAGTTGTATTGAGTATAATGAATGGAAATATGGCTTGGGAAATTTATTTAATTATCCAGCCACATTTGGTGTAGATTTAATAAGAAATAGATTAGAGAAAAGAGAGGTTGTTTACCTTTTAGGTGAAAAAGACAACAATCCCAGATCTGCTTCATTAGATACAACATGCGAAGCTAAGTTACAAGGAAGAGAAAGATTAGAAAGGGG
>JANNWE010000368.1:0-6672 GCA_031414675.1 Cytophagaceae bacterium | reverse complement strand
ATAAGCCTGCACCACATTAAAATGAATCCATTTTTGTGTGGCTATCAAATTTATTTTAGCCGCTGCATTACTAGCTTTAGCCCAGTTTATCGCATCTTTTTGCAAGTAACTTGTAATTTCAGCTGGAGTTATGTCAGCAGGGGCCGCCACAGTATTGTCATTACTTAATTTCCTCATATTAATGTAAAATTCAGCAGACTGCCTAATTGAATTTTCATAATTCTCTTTGGCCTTGGCGTCATCCCCTGCTCCTAAATAATATTCAGCAGCCAATAAACTTACTTCCGCCGCATTTATAATTACCCCAGGGAAAAACTGATTGCGACTAAGTGTAGAGCGGTTGTAAATAGCCATGGTATTGCTGGCAATATCGGCGGTTTGCTTAGATTCGTTATCTAATTGATTTAAACCAGTATATGCACCTTTAGCTGCTGTGCCTGGCTCAAATATGAATCGTAAGCGTGGATCTGAATTACTATTTAAATGATCAATAATTGCTTTAGAAGCCACGTTGCCATTCCAATCCTCCAATCCTGATCTAAAACCCGTTGAACGAATAGGTGAGTTGAGGTCAAAAACGGTAATTTGAACATTCTGAGCGTTTGTAGTAACTATAGGAAACTTAGTGCTATTTCCTAGGATTTCAGAAAGCTCTGTTTTTGAACGAGCAGAAAACGAAGACGTTAAACTTACTCTAGTGAGCATTCTTAATCTTAAAGAGTTTACGTATCTTCTCCAAGCCACAACGTCTCCTTTAAGAACATAGTCTTGTGTTCTGAATCCTGCTGAAATACCAGTTTTTATGCTCAATGTACTTAACTCATCAGCATAAGATTTTAAATCGTCTAGCATTTTTTTGTATAAGTCTTCTGCTTTGTCATATTTAGGATATGATTTTCCATAATCACCCCCGTTTTGGCTTAATCTACCAGCTTCACTAAACGGCACATCTCCATGTAAATCCACCATTTTTTGCAAATCATCATACAAATAAGTAGTGGCTGCAATCATGTATATTCTTTTATCCGCTTGTTCGGCGGCAGGTGCAGCTGTATATATTTTTTCAAATTCGCGGTACTGAGCCAAAGTTTGATAGAAATTTGACCATTTATCCTCAATTGCAGCTGAGCCAGGTACATATTGGTTTTCACCATTTACCCATCCTACAGTTTGATTATACCTATTAGATGTGATTCTTAGAACTACAAAATAGTTTCTATAATCAGGAAGTACAAAATTACGGTTGGTAAATAAAAAGCCAGTAAATTGCTTTTCTACTGAAGAAATAGCTATTTTGGAAGGATCAGTGTATGCACCTGCAAAATCTGATACCTCACAAGAGGTAAAAGTTAAGGTGAGAACTAAAGTAAATATTGAAATTATTTTATTCATCGTTTTAATCAATTAATTGGTAAAAATTAGAAACTACTTCTTAAACTAACACCGAAAGACCTAGTAGCGGGGTTAGTTCCTGCATTATTTACAGTTTGGGTCCATCTCGATCCAGCTGTAAGCACCTCTGGGTCTAAATGTTTAAGGTTTCTATACAAAAAGAATAGATTTCTTCCAAATACTGAAAATTGGATTCTGTTCGCACCAATTTTAGTTGCAATTTTTGATGGAAGAGAATAGGATAAGGCCAACTCCCTCATTTTTACATAAGTAGCTTTTTGGATATATAAATCATATCTTGATGAACTATATTGAGGCCCTCCCCAATTGTAAGTATTCCAAAAATAAAAAGCTTGAGATATAACATTGGTATTCGGTGATCCATCAGCCGTTACCCCACTTGTCAACATTCCATCATTTAGTACTAATTCACCGTTTGGTCCTTTATCAGCATTAGTTTGTATTCCTTTTCCGTTAGAAACGTAATAAGAAAGTCCACCGCTTTCTTTATCCATAAACTGAGTACTTTCTTCTAAAAGTCCTCTTCCCATCATCCAATACATTCCCGTTGGCATTACATCGCCACCAATACGATAGTCTACCAAAGCATCCAAAGAAATATTCTTATAGGTAAATCTATTTGAAATACCTCCCACTGCTTTTGGTTGAGCATTTCCTATTTTGGTCCAATTCAAAGCATCTAATTTGTACAAACCATTGGGTTGAACTATGGGTTGTCCACTAGCATTTTTTTCTATGGCATGGGCATAAAAGTCTCCCATTGGCTGACCAACTACCGACCTTAATTGTGCTGCGTTTCCATCATAATCGGCATGAAGAAGTTCTGTTGCGTTGTTGGCGAGTTTTTCAACTTTGTTTTTGTTCCAACCATAGGTTACGTCCACTTCCCAAATGAATCCATTTCTTTTAAAGGGTATCGCATTTACCATCAATTCTACACCTTGGTTTCTAAGTGTACCCACATTGGTTAAAACCGAAGAAGCACCTGAAGTCGAAGGGAGTGTCAATGGTAAAATTTGGTCTCTGATTTGTGCGTTGTAATAGTTGATTTCAAATCCTAATTTATTTTGAAAAAATTTAGTTTCTAAACCAAACTCAAATTCATGCTTTTGCTCAGGTCTAATCAAATCATTACCAAAAGAGTTTGGAATACTCGTGTATAATACGGGTTGTCCACCAGTTTGTTGAATTCCTAAGGTGTTTTGGTTATACGCGATATTAGCCAAATATCTGTCTGGATAGTTACCTACAATACCCCATGATCCTCTTAATTTACCAAAAGTAACGTAGGATGGCATGTTCCATGCTTGAGAGAAAACAAAACTAGAATTTAAAGAAGGATACACAAAACTATTATTCTTAGGGTTCATTGTAGAGGTTCTATCTTTACGAACTGTAGCTTCTACAAAGAAATACTCTTTAAAATTAAAGTTTGCTGTGCCGAAAAAAGCATCAAAAACGGAAGACTCTCTTCTTTGATTTCCACCTGCTAAATTAACAGATGCTGCTACATCAAATAGATTTTCTGAACTTAACCCACCGGCGGTACTTCGAGAAACGCTGTTATTTTTCTCTTCTCGAGCTGTGTAGCCACCCATAACTCCCATATTCATATTTTCATTAAACTTTTTAGAATAAGTCAACAAAAAATCACTATATATTATACTGAAATTATCATTGGTCAAACCAAAAGCCCCAGAATTTCCAAAAGCTAGAGGTCGTTCAGTAGCAATTCTGTTTTCAACGTTAAGGTTAGTATAATCTGTTGAAACTCTAGCCCTAAAATTTAAATTAGGTATAATTTCATAATTAGAAGTTATGCTACTAATTAAGCGGTTAGAGATTTCTGCTGTTCTATGTTTGTTTGTTCTCCAAACATAATCAGCAACGTCCCCTTTAAAACCATTGTAAATAATATTTTCATCTGGTGTCAAACTTTGCCCACTTGCCCCTTGAACAAATCGGTAGCCCAAACTAGTTTGATACTTATTTTGATACCATTCTCCATTCTCGAAACGTGTCATCATACCAGTAAAGTTATTCATTAGCCTATCAATAGAATACGGACGGTTCTGAGTATTTTGATTGATGTAATTGATAACTAAATTGACATTGAATTTTTTAGAAAAACGGTAAGAGGTATTTAAGTTCGCAATAGTTCTAGCATTTTTTGAATTTAAACTTACACCTTCATTGTCTTGCCTAGTAACTGAAAAACGCATATCCGAATTTTCTGTAGACTGAGAAACTGCAACGTTGACTTGAGAATTGTGGGCATCTTGAAAAAGTGCATTCCAATTACCAATTTGAGCTTCATATGGCCTTTGGATTCCCTCAAAAGTCATAGTTGGTTTTCCGTCAAACTTAGGGCCATAATTTAAATTAGTAGCGGCAACACCACGCGTTTCCTTTGTGCCATCTCCGTTGGTATCAATATAAACAAATCCATCTGCTTCTTGACCAAGATTTGCAACATGAAGAGGCATTCCATTGCCTCTGATATTTTGAAATTTAGGAGTGTAAGCTACTTTATCAATTGTGGTGTTAGCATTGAAGTCAACATTGAATTTTTTTCTACCTTTAGCGCCTTTTTTAGTAGTAATCATTACTACGCCATTCACAGCTTCAGACCCATAAAGTGCAGCGGCAGACGCACCCTTTAAGATGGTTATGCTTTCAATATCTTCTGGGTTTATTTCGTTAAGTGCATTTCCTCTTTGACGTTGATCGCTCCAATAATCATTGTTCCTTACTTCACCGTCTCTGATAGGTACGCCGTTCATTACAATAAGTGGTTGGCTTCTACCAGTGATAGAGTTTACCCCACGAATAGTAATATTTGTAGCGGAAGTTGCTCCACCTGGTGCGGCAGCAATTCTTACCCCAGCGGCTCTTCCATACAAAGCATTGGCCACATTGGTAGAGGCTACTTTTACTAAAGCATCAGAATTTACAATACTGGTAGCATATCCCAAAGCTTTTTGCTCCCGAGAAATTCCGAAACCTGTTACCACTAGCTCAGCAAGATTAGCGATATCTTCTGACAGTTCTACATTTACAATGGAGCGGCCATTAACAGGCACTTCCTGAGTCATAAAACCAATGTAAGAGACAATAAAAACCGCATTTGAAGAGGCTTGAATTGAATAATTTCCTTCTGCATCTGAGATTACCCCATTGTTAGTTCCTTTTACCACAATTGATACCCCTGGGAGGCTTGTGGATTCTCCAGAAATTGAAGAAATTTTGCCCTTTATAGTTTGGGCTAAAACCGAACCACCCATCAACAAAAAGACAAGTAGTAATCGTAATTTTTGAATCATAGTAAATTAAGTTTAGTTAAAATAGTAAAAATAATTATAAATATATGTCAAAAATAAATATTATTTTTTTATAAAACGGAATATTTGATAATTTTTTTTAATTAATATTTTTGTTATGTATGGGTTTTATGTAAATATTTTGTTTATTTTTTGTATTTTAATTCTATTCGTATGTATTTGGCTGACATTGAAGTTTTTTAAGAGAAATGCAACAGGATTAAGAGAATAGTCTATCAAAATTCTATATTATTTCAATTGTGTTCTTCCAAAAGAAAGTTTCGAAAGTGAATTTGTAAGGAATTACCTTAAAATAAAAACATAATACTTCATTTATATTTCATTTTTTTGAATAGTTTTTTGCTATTTCGAATAGTAAAAAATAAGGGTTTAAGCCATGAGAAAAAGGCTAATTGCAGTTTGGTCAATAATAGGAATACCACCTGATTTAACAGAAAGTAAACCCAATGGAAAAATTACTTTAAGAGATTTTTTAAGACTAATATCTGAGGTAAATTTTCAAAACCCAAGGCTTGGGTCTGCAGTACTTCTTTCTGGGTATGAAAATAAGAACCTAAAAGTATATCCAAATCGCCATCAGAATCAATATCTGCTATTTCTAAACACAGCCATTTTCCTGCTTTTGCCACCTCAGTGGTAAATGGTTTAAATTTTCCCGTTCCTTGGTTTTCTAAATACACAAAGCCTTTTTCCGGATTTTGGATTTCGCTATAAAAAGAGGTGCCAACAATATCAAAGTCGCCGTCTTGGTCAAAATCAGCTGATTTAACACTCGATGCCCCTTCTAAAGCAAAAAAATAATTTTCTTTAAAATTATTTTTAGAATCATTTAACAACACCCTTATTCCGTGAAAATTTTTAAGTGTATTTGAAAAATCCCAATTATCGCCATTGCTAATTAATAAGTCCTGAAAGCCGTCATTATTAAAATCTATAAATTCGAAGTTGCTTAAACCAAACAGGGGATGGAAATTTGCCAATACAATCTCATCAAATTGCTCGTTTCCCATGTTTTTAAACCAAATTATTTTTTCATTTCCTTGTGCCATCATAACTACAATGTCCAATTTTCCATCTATATCTAAATCAATTATTGCTGCTTTTCTTGCCCCTGGTTGAACTGTGAGTGTATGTTGTTTTTGGTTATTTTTGCCGTCAATCCATAAAAGCCGACCGGTGTGGTTTCCAAATCCGCATATTACCGTGTCGTCTACACCATCAGAGTTAAGGTCACCGGTATTGAAATGTACCGCACGAGGTAGGTTATCAATTATTACAGACATTGATTTGTTGAGATTTAAAAGTTTTCCTTCTTTTTTTTCTGAAGGGATTAAAGATCCTAAACATAACAATCTAGGAGATTTATTTTTTGGAAAATCAATCCAAGCGGGTGGGCTAGGTGTCTTGATTACGTTTAATATCTCAAACTCTTTATTTAGTACAAAAAATTCATTTGCGGCGTCTCCCACTAAAATGTTTTTAGAAGATGGCTCAATGGTCAAAAGTGTGGTTTTAGGTATTTTTTCTGCTTTAAAGCTAATATATTGTCCCTCAAACAAATTTAAAGTTTTTTCGAAAATTTGATTTTCTTCTATAGGAAGTGGTTCAATAGGTGCATTGGTAACATAATAGCGGATGATTTTATCCCAGTCTTTTTTAGAAATAAGTGGTTCTTCAGGATACACTCCTGTTTGTTTAATAAGCTTAATTTCCTCCTCATCTAATCCAGAATAAGGAGAATTATAAACTGTGGATAATCCGAGTCTATAAGCCATATTGGGCAGTACGCCGAGTAACCATGTTTTTTGATCAAGAAGATTAGGCTCTGGAAATAAATGACAGGAGGAGCAATGTTTTATCGCTACTCCTTTGTCTGTTGTGTCTAATTTAATTACATTTTTTTTGTCAGAAATTTGCT
>JANNWE010000367.1:0-15522 GCA_031414675.1 Cytophagaceae bacterium | reverse complement strand
TTGAACCTAGTTGTTTCAAAGTATTTTCAAGTTTTAATAAAATAAATCTAGTTTGTAAATATTCGTCACCTTCGCCTACAATCTCGCCACTATGATCTGTAGAAACAGTACCACTAACTTCTATTACATTGCCTACCTTAACAGCCCTTGAATATCCCACTAAATCTTCCCACTTAGAGCCAGAAGACAAATTTGTTCTTTTCATATAGTTTTATAATAAAAAAAATAATAGTTATGGTTAAAAAACGAGCATTATCCTTTTTCAGTGTAAAATTAAAAAAAAAATCGCAAGTCCAAAGTATTAATTAACAAGTTGATTCTTTTGAAAGCCAACTATTTCAAGCTTAAGGTAATTTTACATTAAAATTTCCTAGTTGCATCATATCTTAAAAGTTTGCTTTTATTGGCCTAAAAGCTGTATGGGGCCCAAGAAAATAATTTAAAATAAAACAATTTAGTTCTCAAAGTCTAAATAAGGCCCTATTTTCGAAATTGTAATTTCATCTAAAATTTTAATTTCTTTTAAATCATCTAAAGTTTTAAAATCGCCGTGTTGTTTTTTATAAACATTAATTATTTTAATTTGGTTAAAATTAAGATAGGGATGCTTTTGATTTATAAATTGGTTTATTTTAATTTTCTTAATTTCTGTACCAATAAAAACATTTTTTATTAATTCACTAAAGACTTCTGGTTTAATTCCATAGGTTTCTTGAATTTGCTCCAAATAAAAGAATCCACCTAGTAGATCTCTATATTTAATAATTCTTTTTGCTAAAATACTACCAATTCCATTAATTTTGATCAATTGAGAAGTATCGGCTTTATTAATGTCAAATTTTACGACTCTTTTTTTATTTTTTTCGAAATCCATAGCGATGGGCACCTTTTGATCCAAGCTTATCAGCACATTTTCTTGCTTGTCATATTTTTTCTCTACAATTTTGGTAGGTAGTAAGATCAAACTTTCCAAAGATTCATAAAGAGTCGGCTTCAAACTATAAATTTTTAATAAGTCCTCTTTTATTTTAAATTTCCCTCCTTTTGATCTATATTTTATAATTGTTTTTGCAGTATAGCTTGGGAAACCTAAATCAACAAGCTGTTGTTCTGAAGCAATGTTAGGGTCAAAATTAAATCTTTTGAAGGTTTTTTCTTGATAGTTTTTTTCATTTTTTATGGTTGATGAGTAGTCTTTTAAACTCCTGAAATTTTCTTCATTTTTTTCAGGAATTGGAATATCACCATACTCTTCTATGGCTATTTCACTTTGATTACTAGATGAAAAATTGGAATACGTAAAAGTGACAGCCAATGAAAATACTATAATAGTAAACAGCAATAAAGCTCCTTTAGCCTCTTGTATACTAATTTCTAAATATTCTCTTAAGAACACAATAATTTTTTTCATGGATTTAATTGTAAAAAAAACGCCTTTCAATTTTAAATAAAAGGCGTTTTTTGCGTCTATTTTTTAAATTCGAGACTTGAAATTCCAAATAAAGGCTTATCTCCTGAATTAGAATTTCTAAAAACCATAAATAAATTTTCTGGTTTTTGAGGAACATTACTTAAGACAATCTCCAAAGGGCTAGCATTTCCTTCAGGCACATTTCCTTCTCCAATAATCTTTCCATCCTTATTTCCAATTCTTAATTCTATGAGGCCACCCACACTTTGCCCTTTTTGTGAAAAGGCACTTACTTTAATTTTAGAAATTCCATTAAAGTCTATTTCATTATATTGAACATAACTTCCATCATTTGCAATAACTAGATTGCCAATAGGAGATACAGTGATATTTTGAGTTTTTTCTGCTTTGTCATAAGATACAGCCTTAATTATTGGACTTTTTAAAGCGTAAGATTTTGAGCTAGAAATAGGTCCTATTATCTTTCCTCCTTTATCTGTATAAGTGGCTTGTATGATATAAGCACCATCTTTCTTTGTTTTATGTATTGTTCCATTATATGTTCCTGATAAGGGTTGCGAGATTTTTTTGTCATCGTTAATTGACAAAATATAATCCGCAATATCTTTTGCATCAGTAATACTTAACTGCGGATGAGCTGCCATAGCTTGCTCACCCCAAACACCACCACCACCACTTATAATTTTATTTGCAAGCAATGTTATATTTGAACTATTTTTTTTATACTTAGTGGCAATATCTTTATAAGAAGGGCCAATAGATTTTTTATCGGCGGCATGACATGCAACACAATCACTTAATCCAATTAATCTTTTTCCGGTAACAAAGCTTTCATTTGATTTATGGCCTTGCTCTAGCATAGTTTTATCAAAGCCCTCTAAATAATTTATACTTACCATTACATCTTCCGGATTAATTCCTTTATTAAGAATTCCATCTTCCTTATCTTTAACATTTATGGAATAATCAAATTTATCATCCAGGAAAAAACTTTTATTTGAAGTCAATTGGATATTTACTTCAGGAACTGAATTACCTACTTTAATTTTTATTGTTTCTTTGCTTTGGTTCCCAAAAGTATCTTTAACTGTTAATAAAACTTCATAAATCCCTGGTTTTTGAAATACAACCACTGGATTAGCCAGCTTTGAATCAAGCATGCCATTTCCAAAGGTCCAATTATATTCTAAATTATCATTATCATAATCTATGGTACCTAAAGAATTAAATTTCACAGAAAGAGGGGCTGCACCTTCTACCACACTAGCAGTCATTTTAACATAAGGCTTTCTATTTCCGGCGTTAAATTCTATTTTGGATAGGGTTGCTTCCTCATTTTGAGCAAACCATTTCATTCCATAATCTAAAACATAAAGTTCTCCATTCTTATTAAAGGCCATATCTATAGGATGATAGAATTTTGAGTTTGGCATAAAACGTTCCATACCTTGATAATTACCATTTTTATCTAGTGATATTAACACAATCCAGTCCCTCATCCATTCGTATACAAATAATTTGTTGTCAAAATAGGTTGGGAAAGTTCCTTTTCCAGGTAAATATTCAGAATAATTGTAAACAGGACCGCCCATCGGATTAGCACCGCCTTTTTCCATTACTGGAAATTCTTTTGAATCTCCATAGCCGTACCAAACCATTGGTTTTTGAGTAGGAGGTAGGTTTGTTAATCCAGTATTATGACTTGAATTATTTATTGGTTTTTCAGGGTTAAATTTTTCGCCGTTTTCTTTAGTTTCAAAGTTATAAGCATTGTATGCAAAATTATTTCCTGCAAAAAGTGGCCACCCGTAGTTTCCGGGTTTTTTTGCCTGATTAAACTCTACATATCCTTCTGGGCCACGTTTTTCATCAGTTTTTCCCGCATCAGGTCCAACTTCCCCCCAATAAAGATATCCATTTTTTTTATCAACTGATATTCGATATGGATTTCTGTTTCCCATAACAAAAATTTCGGGCCTAGTTTTTTCAAATCCAATAGGAAAAAGATTTCCTTCAGGAATACTGTAGGTGCCGTCATCATTTGGTTTAATTCTTAAAATTTTGCCTCTTAAGTCATTGGTATTTCCAGAGGTGCTTAATGCATCCCAACCTTGCCTTCCTTCCCTAAAATCTATAGGGGCATATCCATCGGAAGCGAAAGGATTGGTATCATCTCCGGTAGAAAGAAATAGATTTCCTTTTGCGTCCCAATCAATAGAACCACCAGTATGGCAACAATCTACTCTTTTGGCATGTATCCTTAAAATAACTTTCTCGGTATTATAAAGAACCGTATCTGCTTTTTGATCATAAGTAAATCTACTTAGAAATTGATCACTATGTTGGTCTGTGTCTGGTGAATAATAAAAATAAACCCAATTATTTTTCTCAAAATTAGGGTCAATACCTACGCCCATTAAACCATATTCAAATTTATTGTACACATTTAATTGACCTACATTTTTAAAAGTTTCTTTTTCAGGATTCCATATTTTTATAGCTCCTTTTCTTTCCACAAATAAAACTTTTCCATTTGGCATAATGGCCAATTCTGTGGGCTCATCTAGATTTTTTATGAGATTCGTTCGGGTAAATCTATTTTCTTCGGGTGCTCTTTTTGTTTTACACTTAGAATAATCGAGCTTTTTGGACCAAACAAACTTCAAACCTTCCTGAAAATGTGTTACCATCAAAGGTTCACTAAATGTTTCTGGGGTATGACCGAAATTTGAATAAAAGGATTTTCCTCCATCATATTCATGGTACCATGACATTGGATGAAAATCCCCCATTTTACCCATTTTATATGAATTTTCATCCACTTTTATAAGAAACTTCAAAATATCAGTTTTAAGAGATTTGAAATCGTAAAATTCATCTACTTTTTCAAAAGTATCTGGCATATGGGATGTAGCTGGATGCGTTTTATCTAGCACTGTCATTTTTCCTTTTTGAACATTTGATACGGCACCACCAGGATGGCTTGCAAAATACCCTCCCATAAGATCATTGTACCAAGGCCAATTATACTCCGTATCTGAGGCAGCGTGAATGCCGAAATAGCCCCCACCTGCTTGGATATATCTTTCGAAATCTGCTTGTTGATTTGGTTCTAAAACATCTCCTGTTGTGTTTAAAAACACAATTGCATTAAACTTTTGCAAGTTTTCTTCATTGAAATCTTTGTTATTTTCTGACAGAACAATATTAAAACCTTGTTTTTTCGCTAATTCTTCAAAAAAAGCTTTTCCTTCTTTAATTGAGGAATGTCTGTAACCAAGAGTTTTGGAAAAAATTAAAACACTATTTTCTTGTGCATTGGATATTATAATATTTAAGACTAATAGGATGGTAAGGTTGATTTTTAATATCATTATTTAAAAAGAATTTTAATTACAAATATAAGGTAAATATGAGATTTATGAAAAATTTAATATAAAAAAAGCCGCAATAGTCTAACTATTACGGCTTTCAAAATATGTAAAACTTTTACAATGTTTCTTCTAAATCTCTGAATTTTACTACCAATTGATCATTTAAAAATTCTTCCAATGCCACACTTGTTGGTTTAGGTTGTCTTTCATAAAACTTAGAAATTTCTATTTGTTCACGGTTTTCAAATATTTCTTCTAAGTTATCAACACTCGAAGCAAATTCACTTAATTTTTGAGTTAATTCTTCTTTGGTTTTAATAGCTATTTGTTGAGCTCTTTTAGAAACTACGAATATCGATTGGTAAATATTCCCTGTTTTATGAGCTAAAACGTCAGTATCACGCGTAACTATGGATGCATTGATTGCCATGATTATCTATTTAAATTGTATTAATATCAAAAATAATTTGCAAAGGTATAAAATTAATGAGAGAAAAACCACATTTCTACTTTATATCTTTACTTCAATCTTTTCTTCTTTTTTCTTTGGTTCAATCTTTTTTAAATCTTCCTTCTCTTTTTCAGCTTTTATTTTTGCTTCTTCTATTTGCTTTTCTATTTTAGCTACTTCTTTTAGACCTTTTAAAGAATTGTCATAGGTTTTTTCAAGTTCTTTTAGATATTTACTTGCAGGATATTTATCAATATAAATTTCATAATATTTAATTGCCTCGTTGAATCTTTCTTTTTGTTTTGAGTAAAAACTTACATTAGCTAATTCATACTGTGCAATAATTTGAATATAGGATAATTCTTCATTAAATTTAGAATCAGGAAAATCTTTTTTAAAATTTTCAACACTTATAACTGTAGCTTTATAGTTGCTTCTACCCCCAAAAGAAGGTTCTCTAGTTTTAAAATATTGTTTTGCTTTGTCATATGATTTTAGCTCAAGCCTAAATCTCAGATCTTTCAAATCTTTTGTACAGGCAGCTGCATATTTACTCTCTGGAAAAGTATTTATAAAAGTTTGGAGAGCGTCTATAGCCGTTAAAGTACTTGTTTGATCAAGATTATGAGGAGGAGAATCTTTAAACATGGAATAGGCATTCATATAGTATGCTTCTTCTGCAAAAGGGCTATTGGCATATGTTGCATAAAAGGTCTTAAATAAATAAGAACTCATTTGGAATTGGCCTTGATAATAATTGCAATAAGCATTATAAAATTGGGCTTTTTCAGCAGTACTGTCCCCTTTTAATAATGGAGTAATCTCTTCCAATAAAATACCGGCCTTATAATAGTCTGCTTTTTCATAATAGGAAATAGCAGCTAAATATTTTTCATCTATTGTGCCTTTTTTTTGTAATCTATTGAATTTTTTAGAACAAGAAAATAGTAAAAAACTTAGGCTAACGAATATAATAAATAATCTTGAATAGTTTAATTTCATTCCGCAAAAGTACAAAAGTGTTTTAGATAAACGGTGAAAGGATAATAAAATTTGATTAAGAAATTTAATTATGTCTTACCAAAAGTTTTTTGGTAGCAATTTTCTTTCCATCAATTACCAATTGGTACATGTAAATTCCAGTATCCCAGTTAGTTGTAGCTATTTTCAGTTTGTCTGAATTTTTTTGTAAATCAAATTCTGCAATTTGAGTTCCTAGTAAATTAAAAAAACTCACACTGGCTGAATTAAAACTCCCGACAATTTTATAATCCAAATTTGCAAAATCATTAGCAGGATTTGGATAAATGTTCGAAATTGTAATTTTTTCGTTTTTAAATAACTTTTCAGTAGAAGTTTCTTGAGAAGTACTTTGAGATACCGTTTTAGGGAGGGTATTTTTTGATGTGTTACTAATAATTAAATCCCTATAGAATTGAGTAAATGAAGGCTTATTATTTAATTTAATTTCTTTTGGAAGTTTAGAATTTGGAGAAACTAAATTATTAATAAATATTGAAGTCTTTGGATTTTGTCCTATGGTTAATCTTGAATTTTCAGAGTTTTTTTGCGCAAAACCATATCCACCAACCATAAGAATGGTTGTTAGAAGAGATAAGATTTTGAATGTAAATTTCATTAATAGGGAAAAAATAAAATTTTCAATTACACAATAATTACAAAAATAGAAATAAATATCAAAACTTTTATACTATTAGACGTTATTTTTTGCTAAAAGGTTGCTTTTAGTACAATAAATTGTTCAAATAGCTTCTATACCAAGTATCTTTTAGCAAATTTCGTACCCAAATATCTTAAAAGAAAAGACCTAACAAGATATTTTTGAGACTCTATTTGCATGTCTTCCGCCTTCAAAAGTTGTATTAATAAAATATTTAACACAATCTAATGCAATTTCAATACTTATAAACCGGGCTGGTAAACATATAATGTTAGCGTCATTATGTAATCGAATTAATTTTGCCACTTCTGAATCCCATACTAGTCCAGCCCTTATATTTTGATGTTTATTAGCAGTCATACAAACACCATTTCCACTGCCACAAATTAAAATTCCAAAATCATATTCTTTCTTTTCAACTGCAATTGCCAATGGATGTACTGTGTCGGGATAATCTACCGGTTCAGGAGTATATGGGCCAAAATCTGCAGTTTGGAAATTTTGCTCTTGAAGCCAATGCAGAATAGTTTTTTTATATTCAAAGCCTGCATGATCACTACTTATTGCAATTTTTAATGACATTTTTTTTATTTTTAAACTTTATGGCGTAAATATACGTTCTGAAATTCGCTAATGTATAACAAAGAAAAGATAAAATGGATGAAATTATTGAAGATATAAAGATAAAAGCTGCTTTCGAAGAAAGAAATTGGAATGAGATACAAAGCCAAGATTCATGGCAAATTTTTAAAGCTATTTCAGAATTTGTTGAAGGATATGATAAATTGGCTAAAATAGGTCCCAGTGTTTCAATTTTTGGGTCTGCACGTACAAAATCCTCCAATAAATATTATAAATTAACCGAAGAAATTGCTGCCAAATTAGTGGAAAAAGGCTATGGCGTAATAACAGGAGGAGGGCCTGGTATTATGGAAGCAGGAAATAAAGGAGCAAAATTTAAAGGTGGCAAATCTATTGGGTTAAATATCGTTTTACCTTTTGAGCAAGTGCCAAATAAATATGTAGATATTGATAAAAGTATCAATTTTGATTACTTTTTTGCTAGAAAAGTTTGTTTCATCAAATATTCACAAGGTTTTGTGGTTATGCCTGGTGGTTTTGGTACCTTAGATGAACTTTTTGAAGCTCTTACATTAATTCAGACAAAGAAAATTGGACGTTTTCCTATTGTACTTGTGGGTACAGAATATTGGGGGGGACTTTTACAATGGATAAAAACAACAATGGTAACTGAAAAAAATATCAATGCGGAGGATTTAAATTTAATTCAATTAGTGGATTCAGCAGATGAAGTTGCAAAGGTTATTGAAGATTTTTATGGAAAATATGTATTAAAGCCAAATTTCTAAATAAAAATAGGTACTAATTAATTTTAATACCTTGTTTATTAAAATAATAAATCTAAATCTAAAACTTCTTTAAGTTTCCAAAGGTTTGGATTTTTAATTGACATGGCCTCAAATTTTTCTTGCTCTGTTCTTGGTTTTGCTTTTGATTCTTCTGTTGCAACAAATGCTTCACAAAGAATTTCAGAATTTTCCAACTTTTTTCTTAAAAAGTCTAGAAGTTCTTGTCTTATTTCGTAGAATACATCAAATTGCACTTTATTGAATAATTTAAAAGTAAAATTTGAATTATTTAAATCAAAATCGCTTCCAAAAACTATTTTCTCAGTTTGTGAATTACGCTGATTAGAGAATTCAATCAAAGCCCCCACAGCATGTCCTTTAGTAATAGGCTTTTTAGTTAAAATAGGTATGGAATCATTGACAATTAGCGATTTTTGGTCGGATAAAAGTTCCAATTCATCTTCAAATGCTTTTACTGATTTTGAAGATTTGAAACTTGGTTTTTTGGGAACCTCTATAATAGACTCGATTGTGGGCTTAAGAGATGCCTGAACTTGCTTATTTATGCCATTTTCTTTTACAACAGTTTTTTCATTCTTAAGTGTTAGCTGGTCAAGGCTTTCATTAACTTTTTTTTTTGATCTTCTATTTCTGGAAGATCTGATAAGTTAAGCACTGAAGTAATTTGAGAAAGTTTTAATAATCCAATTTCGACATGAAGCCTTTGGTTTTTTGATGCTTTAAATTGAATATCAATATTGGAACCTACACTTAAGCCTGAAAGCAAAAAACTTGTACTTATATTTTTAGCTTGTTCAATATATTTTTGCTTTATGCTTTCTGAAAGTTCCAGCAAATCAATTGTTTGAGGACTTTTACATACTAAAATATTCCTAAAATGCTCATTTAATCCTACTACAAATTGGTGAGCATCAAATCCTTTTGACAAAATTTCATTGAAAATAAGTAATACTTTATTTATGTTTCCTGAATATAGTTCATCTAACATACTTAAATAATAATCATAATCTAAAACATGAAGATTTTCCAGTACATTTTTGTAAACCAAATTCTTATCCGATGAAAAGGTAACATTAAGGTCAAACATTGATAGTGCGTCTCGCAAACCTCCATCTGCTTTTTGAGCAATTAATTCTAGTGCTTCTTTTTCAAAAGTGATATTTTCTTTTAAGGCAATATTTTCAAGATGAGAGGCCATTTCTTTAATCTGAATTCTATTAAAATCAAAAATTTGGCATCTACTTAATATTGTTGGGAGTATTTTGTGTTTTTCAGTGGTTGCTAATATAAAAATTGCATAGGAAGGAGGTTCTTCCAATGTTTTTAAAAAAGCATTGAAAGCGGCCTGAGAAAGCATGTGAACCTCATCTATGATATATACTTTGTATTTTCCATCTTGAGGTGGGAATCGAACTTGGTCAATTAAATTCCTGATATCTTCCACTGAATTGTTAGATGCAGCATCAAGTTCATGAATGTTAAAAGAGGCGTTTTGGTCAAAGTTTCTGCAAGAGGTGCATTGATTACAAGGTTCAGTTACATCACTTACATTTAAGCAATTTATTGTTTTAGCCAATATTCTCGCGCAGGTAGTTTTACCTACACCTCTAGGCCCAGTAAACAAGAAAGCCTGAGCTAATTGATTTGACTTAATAGCATTTCGAAGTGTGGTAGTTATATGAGATTGACCAACCACAGATTCAAATGTGACAGGACGATATTTTCTAGCAGATACTACGAAATTTTCCATGACACAAAGATATAAAAGTTTTTTTTAGGACTTACGATAGCTGTGAAATTATGCTAAATTTTTATGCTAAACGACTTTTAATGACTTTTCAAAATTTAGTAAATTCATCAAGTTATTTTGATAACTTTTAAGCACTAAATCTTTAAATTTTTTAGAAAATCAGCATTATTTTTCATAGATGTTAGAGAATCTTTTGGATATTCTTCCTGCTCTACAAAGAAATATTTAACACCATTGTCACTGGCAGCTCCTAATAATTTTGAATAATCTATTATGCCATCTGCAAGGTCTGTTTGTTTAGGTTTTGGATCTTTTACTATTAATTGCTTAACATGACACAACTCATATCTATTTCCATATTGTTTTAAATGTTCTATCGTGTTTTCGCCAGCCGCCTCACTCCAGCACATATCCAATTCAAAACAAACTAAATTAGCGTCTGTGTTATCAATTAAAATTTTCTGTCCTTTTAGGCCATTTAGAAATGCAAAAGAATAGGAATGATTATGATATCCGAACTGTAATCCAAATTTCTTGCATAATTCTCCTTTTTTGTTAAACTCTGAGGCTTTTTGTTTCCAAGCATCTAAATCTTTTTGTGGACCAATACTAGGACAAATAATATATTTAAGTCCAACTTTGGCGGCTTTTTCAACCAGAGATTCGGTAATTCCATTTAATCCCATATGCGTACTTATCATTTTTACATCTATTTTATCTAAAAATTGCTTTGATTCTTCCACTGACATTCCCCAAAAAGGGTCTGCTGAATACGATTCAAATTGTTTATATCCCATTTTAGCGAGAGCCTCCATAGTGCCTTTTGCATCTTTGGGCATTAAATCTCTTACGCTATATAGTTGACAACCGAAAGTCTTTATTTTTTTATTCGATGCAAATAATTCAGTAGAAATCAATGAGGCGGCTGCTAATGAAGTAGTTTTTTGAATAAATGATCTGCGATTCATAAGTATAAGGTTTGATTTTATTATTTATAAAAAAATAAAGGTATTTGATTTTATTTTATTTCCAAAAAGAATAGGAAAAAACAAAAAAAAGAGCTCTTAAAATCAAGAGCTCTTTTTGGTACCCAGAGTTGAAACTTGAAATAATTTATAAATATTTGATATAGATATTTTACAAGTTGTTTTTTTCTACTTTTAGTAGTAATGCTTGTAAACCTTGATTTTATAGTTTGGGAAATATGGTTTTGTAAGTGCCAAAGATTCAACCTTTGTAACCATAATCTTTGGGTAAACCAAAAAAATCTTGCAAATGATAAACTTCATCGCATTTCTTAAAAACGATAATTGTACCAATGCCAATAGTAAACTTTTTGCGGTCAGCTACTGCTTACTTAGACAAAGAAGGAAATTGTTTTATAGGTGCTATCAAACTAAGATCATCTACTAAACTTACCATGATTTTTTCTTTTTTGAAATATTCTAAAATGGAAAATATCAAGTGTAAAGACTTCGATTATGCCTTATCAGACTATTTTCTGCTATTTAAGCACAAAATAAGATTTAGTACAAATTATATAGATCGTTTGATAGAACTTGTAAAAAACGTATTAGATTTTGCTATTATCAAAAAATACCTAACTCATAATCCGCTTATAGCACTTCACTTTAAGTATGATGAAAAGCTAAAAACAACCTCCGTGGATTTTGAACATATCGAATTATTACAGAATCATGCTTTTATACCACGGATACAAAAAGTGGTAGATATTTTTCTTTTTATGTGTGGTACAGGCATAGACCATTGCGACAACATAAGGCTTACAAGCTATAATTGCTACACCGAAAACTACCATATTTTTAAGAAGCAAAAACGGCAAAAATAGGGTACAAAGGCAGGACAATTAAAAATTAAAATCAACTTTATAAACGATAGATTTACTGGCATCCGACTAAATTTAAAATTTATTAAAAATCCTAATCAAATGACTATTCAAGGCCTATTTTTCTTGTTTTCAAAAATACCCCCTCAGTTTTATTCTTAGTGTGTCTTGAGGCCTTACTTTTGCGTTTCTACTAACCGCAGGTATTCCAAAAGAAAAAAGCCGAACTATCAGATCCAAACCAAAAAATATTCACAAATCGGTACGCATCGAATGGAATAAACCTAAAGGGCATTCCCCTTTAAAATTTAATTATTAGCTATTAAAGATTTGGTATTAATTCTCCATTTCAAATTTTCAAAATGGTCACAGGCGTCCCGATTTTATGATTAAAGGAATTCATTTTGTTTTTTCTCTGACGCCAGTAATTTCTCCCCAAAAATACTCTCCCAAATAACATTGTAAACATCAGTTGCCAAAATCTCTTCTTTTGCAACGGACTGGTTTGTAATAAGTACTGGATAAAATTCTTTGCCAATATCAAGTGTTCCGTGTGAGCCTTTGATAAGTGTCGCATCCAAGGGAATTACGTCCATTCTATATCTAAATCCAAGTAGTTTTCGAGCTAATTTATACGCAGCACGTAATTTTATGAAAGGATTAGCAGGGTTCATAAACATTTCAACCGGGTCATAACCAGGTTTATTATGAATATCTACACATCTTGCAAAATCAGGTGCTAATTTATCATCAAGCCAATAATAATAGGTAAACCAACTATTAGCTTTTGCCATCACAACCAAATCTCCTGCTCGTTCGTGGTTAATTTTAAGTTCACGTTTTTCTTTTTCATCCATCACCAACGCAATGCCTTCAACTTTCGACAAAACAGTCTTAATTCGCTCTTTTTGGCTTAAATCATTTATGTAAATATGGGCAATTTGATGGTCAGATGCGGCAAAAGCCTTCGATGCTCCACAATCGAGGAGTTCGTGTCCGTTTTCAACTCTTACCGAAATCAAACCATTTTCACGCAAAATTCGATTAATATGAATCGGGCGACTTACATTATTTATGCCATATTCAGAAAGCAAAATTACATTAGCATTTTTTTTCTCGTAATAATTTACTAATTCCTCTACCAAAGCATCAATTTCGTATAAATCTTTACTTATTTTGCTAAAATCATCACCAAATTTCTGCAAACAATAATCTAAATGTGGTAGATATATGAGCGTAAGGGTTGGGTCGTTTTCTTTATCAACTTCTAAGGCTGCATCGGCAATCCATTTTGAGCAATCAATACTTGTGGTTGGCCCCCAAAATTTAAACAATGGGAAAGTGCCTAACTTTGCCTGTAATTTATCACGCAAATCAGCAGGAAAAGTGTAGCAATCAGGTATTTTGACACCATCCGAGTGATATTGGGGTCGTGGGGTTGCCGAAAAATCTGCCGAGGAGTACATATTATACCACCAAAACATTTTGGAACTCGTAAAATTTGAATTTTTGATCTTCGCAGCTTCCCAAATTTTTTCGGCTTGCACCAACTTATTCGACTGTTTCCAGAATTTCATTTCACAGGCTTCACGGTCGTACCAACCATTTCCAACTATGCCATGTTCGTCGGGATTTTTGCCAGTTACATAACAACTTTGTGAAGTCGTTGTAACGGCAGGGAATGGCGGTTTTATGTGCGTCAGCTTATTTTTATTAATAAATTTCTGTAAGAAGGGCGTATACTTACCTATCACGCTTGTGCTAAGACCAACAATATTTATTACTACTGTTTTTTGCATTTTTTATTCTATAAAATTACTTCAACCTTAAAAAAAACTTTTTTAATGTGAGGTGAAGACTGAAAATGAGGTGGTTTTTATGAAATTCGTAATTAAAGAAGACCTTTTACCCAATTAATCTCCCGAATAATCGACTCATTTAATGGAGCTTGAAACTCAGTTGGCAAAACTCCCCAAGTATAAGTTTCGATTTCTAGATGATTTGTGAAAGGCGTATTTTTATGAACAATAATCGTATCTACAATATCCGACTGCGTAGAGCTCAATAAACCATATTTTTCCAAAAATAATGGCACATGAAAATGTACTCGCCACGAACTTATATTTTCATCAAATCCAGCAATGGCTTCTGTCAAATCTGGAAATTTTTTAAAACTCCCATCTTTTCTTTGAGCAACAACTTGGTGTAAATACGTTGGTTCGTTGTATTGTGCTATCACTTTTAGTTTTTCTTTGGCATCGCTCGAAAAATCAACTTTTAAAGCAGAACTTATTTGTATTTTTCCAACTTTTATGCCTTCCGTTTCTAATTTATTAATTACATCTTTCGGAGCTTCAAATCCTACTGCAAAATGGCAAACATCGTAGCATAATTGAATGTGCATTTTAATAGCTTCAATGGCTTTTTCACTCGAAAAACCTTTGTCTTTGAGCTGTTCAATGCCCATCGGAATGAGGTAGTTTTTATACCATTGAATGAACTCTTGTGAGTTTTCAAGTATTCCGTCAGGCTCTGGTTCGATGTCTAAATGTAACGTTTTTCCAGTTTTTTCTTGTAAGTCAATTAAGGCTTCTACTACAGAAATGATGTTTTTTGTTGCTGATTTGGTCGCTTCTTCTAAAGATTCTAATGTTTTCCACCAAAAACGATATGATAAAGGTGAAGTTGAAATCCCACCTTCTTCTAAATTTTCTGGTAGCAATTTAGCCAATAAACCAAATAGTCGGATTGTATAATCTGTACGTTCTTTTGTGGTCCAATCAGGAGCGTGAACTTGGTCTTTTACTACAACATTATGGAAATTACCATAAGGGAAACCATTCATCGTAAAAACATAGCAATCATTTGCCACAAACCAATTTTCGAATTCATCGAAATTAGATTTTTCTGATAAATCAATGCTTGCTTGATTTGCTAAACGCAAACCTATTCCCATCTTTTCTTGCGGGCAAACAGCCGCTTTTATTTCGGGAATACTACTCTTCAAAACCTGAAAATGTTCTTTCCAGTCTTCACCATGATGAATATTGCTACAATATGTGAGGTGTCCGTATGGGGTTTTCATAGTAGTACTATAATCAATTTAAGATATATATAATGGTTGTCATTAAAAAAAGAAAATAACTATTACTTGTTTTTATACTGTTAAATTTTTTAAATACCTTATACCTGGTCCAAATTCGGATTTCTCATGTACTCATATATTTTATCAATACTTTGATATTGAAGAGGTTTATCAGCATAGATATTTATTAAAAATATTGCTTGTCTGTATTCTATTTCCTTGGTTTTCCATTGTTTATCAATTAGAATATTTAATGCTGTTTAGCAATTTATATTTTTTGCCCAATCAGCTACGATATTAACAATATATAATGTTGCAGTATCTCCAGAATATGCTTCTTCCAAACAAATATCTATTAATGGATAGCCTTGTTTTGAGCATTCTGCCTTGAAATCTTTATCAAGCTTAAATTCTAATTTTGCTCTATCCATTTTAGTAGTCCTTTTTTATGTTTTAATAAAAGAATTAAGTATTTCACTTCATTTTTTTATTAAAACCTATTGGAAAATACC
>JANNWE010000366.1:0-3474 GCA_031414675.1 Cytophagaceae bacterium | reverse complement strand
TATTTAAAATTAATGAAATCAAGACCCGACTTATTTCAAAGAGTTTCTCAATATCATTTGGCAAGTTATATTGGTGTTAAGCCCGAATCTTTGAGCAGAATTAGAAAAAGAATTACCAACAATTTCTTGTAGAAACTGGGCTATAAATTAGCTTTAAGTGATTTTGGATTCCAAAAATATAAATAAACGGTCATGATAATTACAAAACATAATCCCAAAATACTTGCTTCCATTCCAAAATCTCCTCCACTCAACCAAATGGGCGTATGATCAAATATGGGTTTAAATAAACTCGGGTCCTTGTCGCCACTTACTCCAAAACCAAGCAGTGTTCCCTGCGTATAATTTGCCATAAAATGCAATCCCAAAGGCATTGCCAAACTTTTAGTTTTTATAAAAGCTAGACCAAACATAATTGAGGCTAAAAAAATGTTTATCGAAGCCAAAAGTTTTACCATTCCTGTCATTCCAGGATTGTTAATATGAGTTAATAAAAATAAACCTGCAATTAGTAATTGAGCGGGCCATTTCCCAAACGCCTGAATTAAACGCTGAAACAAAAAGCCTCTAAATAATAACTCTTCAGTAACTGCTGCCAACAACAAAATAGAAAAACCTGATGTAAGGATAGAAAACGAAAAAGCATTGATCTCCCAATGAACGAATCCAAAAATGCTTAACAAAAAGACCGGCAAAATCATTAAAGCTGCACCGATAATTAGTCCCAAAAATAGTTCTTTTAACCAGTTTAAATTTAGGCTACCCGTTAATTCAATTATGGGTTTCCGCCTTAACAATTGACAAATGATGGAAACAATCGCAATCAGTATAGCTTGATGAGCCATTGTTACTTCAAAAGATAAGCGGTCTGCCAAAAGAATTAGAGGAAACAGAAAGGAAGAAAGGAGAAGAAAAAATAGCACTACCCACCAGATATTCTTTATTTTATTCTCCTTGTTTAAAAATATATTCATTACAAAAAGGCTTAATTAATTCTGATTTATTTCTATTATTACATTGCCCTTCTTATGCCCCTTTTCCACATATCTATGAGCATCACCCATTTGGGTCAAGGGGTAGGAAACATCGATTACCGTTTTAATCTTTTCAGTTTTTAGTAACTCTTTTAGTTCCAATAAATAGTCTAAACGTTTTTTAACAGATAGCATACCCGTTGATGAAGACTTTGCTTTCTTTTTTCCAAACAAAGACGTTTTCATCATTTGCATCAAAAGTACGAAACTTATAACGGAAGAAAGAAAAATGCCATTTTTAGTGAGCGAATTTTTACAATATGAAAACGTTGTTTTACCTACTGAATCAAAAATAATATCATACTGTTTGCCATTCTTTGTAAAATCTTCATTTGTATAATCAATCACAAAATCAGCTCCTAAGTCCTGAACCATTTTCAAATTCGTAGTACTACAAACTCCAGTTACTTCCGCACCAAAATGCTTGGCAATTTGCACAGCATAAGTCCCCAAGCTGCCTGAAGCTCCATTAATTAATACCTTATCTCCGGCCTTTATGTTAGCTAAACCTTTTAAGAAATTCATAACTGTAATTGCACTTCCACTCACCGGAGCCGCCGACTGATAATTAATGTTTTCGGGCAATGTGGTTAGTACGTCATCCATATTGACGCAAGTATATTCTGCGTAACACCCGAGGGACATGGTTCCACCAAATACTTTATCACCAACTTTAAATGAAATAACATTTTTTCCAGTTGCTACAATTTCACCTGCATAGTCAAAACCGAGGATTGTGGTTTTGGGTTTTCTTAATCCTAAATATAAGCGGCCCACATACGGTTTACCTATTCTCATCATAATATCTGACCCTGTAACGGTGGCTGCATAAACTCTAACCAAAACTTCATTATCTTTTGGGATGGGCTTTGCCACCTCTTCTATGCTGAACACGTTTGGTGTTCCATACATTTTACTTACACTTGCTTTCATTATTGTCCGTTTTACTAATTGAATTATTTCAAAGGACAAAATTAAGTAGTCAAAAACTCCAAATCATTGACTTAGGTTAAGAAATGAGATGGAAGACAATAGAAGAAAAAGAATGGCTTTTTCCGCCCAAAGTACTTTCTTAATAGAATGTTTTAGATTTTGCAGAAATGCAAATTAGTTTTATGGGAAATAAAAAAATTACATAAGAACGCTTTTGGTGGGTTCCTATTTGGATAAGTAATGCCTAACGGAATGTAATAGTTAATTACCACAAAATTAAAGCTAAGTACAAGCTACAGTATCTGAACAAATAGTTAAACAAATTGTACAGGAACAACTTGCACCATAATTTATTCTGTAGGCACATAATGGATGCCATCAGAACATTATTTTATATTTCGGATAGTCAAAAGTTTTAATAATATTTAAAAAAATATCCCTGAGAAATAATTTTTTCTTAATAGCATGACAGCATAAGTATTCAGTTATAAAAGGACCTTTTTGCCAGATTTAGCCGCTTCAAATATGGCATCAATTATTTTCAAATCTTTTAGCCCTTCTTCACCATCCACTGGAACGATGGGCACTTTGCCTTCAAGGATAATTGCTGCCATTTCGTCCATCTGTATAGTTTGATGAGTTTTATGCTCCATAATTAGTTCACCTTTGTTTGTTCTTCCCTTTATTGGTCCATATCCGGTAGATGGTTGCATTTCTGCAAACCCTTTTTCTCCATTTAAAAAAAACTTGTCCAAGCCATTCATAGAATAAGTAGATAAACAGCTAGCAACAGCCCCACTTGGAAAGCCAAATTGAAATTGAATGGTTTCATCTACTCCATCTTTAAATTTTACTGTATCAGTTTTAGTTTCTTGTGCTGTTACCCAAATCGGTTCTTCTCCTATCATATATCTTGAACCGTTGATAGCATATATACCAATGTCCATCATGGAGCCACCTCCAGAAAGTTTTTTGTTTAGCCGCCATTGTGTAGGATCACCAATTCTAAAACCACATAAACCCTGAAAGAACATGATTTTTCCCAATTCACCTTCTTTTCTCATCCGAATAACTTCAAGTGTTTTTGGTTCAAAATGCATGCGATAGCCTACTAATAATTTTACTTTTGCTTTTTTACAAGCATCAATCATTTCTTGGCCTTCTTTGGCATTTATTGCCATTGGTTTTTCACTAATAACATGCTTTCCAGCTTTGGCAACTCTTATTGCCTGGTCTTTATGCAAAGCATTTGGTGTAATAATATATACAGCATCTATATCAGGATTGTCTTTAATGTTATCAAAATTTTCATAGTTGTAACAATTCTTTTCAGGAATGTTATACTTGGTTTGCCAAGCAGTAATTTTTGAAGGTGTGCCACTGATTACTCCTACCAGTTTTGCTCTAGTGCTATCTTTCATTGCTTCGGCCACACGGGTACCATAACTTCCAAGTCCCATAATAGCAACTCGCAATATCGGTCCATCGATGGTTTCATTTGGAACAT
>JANNWE010000365.1:0-3060 GCA_031414675.1 Cytophagaceae bacterium | reverse complement strand
GTTGGAAGTAACAAAACCTGCTCCGTTTTTCATTGCTTCTGAATTTACTTTCATTAGTAAGTCCACTTTTTCCTGAATAGGAATTTGGAAAGCATTCTTGACTATGGGTGTTTTCCATGCTATTTCTCCAACTCCTTTTTGTGGGGCTAAAATTACCGGTTCTGTTTGAATTTTAGCATTTGCTTTTGCTATCGAAACAGCGGTTTCAGCACATTTTGCTATACCTTCTTTTGATACATCACTTGTGGCAGCAAAACCCCAAGTTCCATTTGCAATTACTCGAATCCCTACACCAAATGACTCAGCGTTTTGAATATTTTGAACTTTTGTTTCCCGAGTAAATAAGAATTGTTGTAAATATCGCCCGATTCGCACGTCGGTATATGTTGCACCTTTAGTTCTGGCAGCATTTAAAGCAATATCTGCAAAACTTTTTTTCATTGCTATGTCCAATGGGCTTTCCAGCAGTCTTTCGCTGGTGGTTGCATAGCCAATAATTGGAACTGATGCGGCAGTCATTGCCATTCCAGAGAGTTGAATAAACTTTCTTCTATTCATATAATAGGTTGGTTTGTGATGAACCCAAAAAACGCAATATAAAATCGGCTACAATTTTATTTTGCTGCAAGTGCATTTCAATTCTCAATCAATTGTATCTGTATACCATTTCTCTCGAATTTCATTCCCTTTTTGCCAAATAAAATTTCGCCTGAATATATATTGAGTTTTTTGGGATAAATATTCTTTTGTAAAAGTAAAAAAAAAACTCAAAAATTTTTGATTTTAATTACCATTACCTTGTTTTAGTGGCTTAAGTTACTAAAATGGTAGATAAAAAGTACTGTTATTACTTATGTAGGATTTATTTATGAAGCATAAAAAAGGAATCTATAAAAAGCTATCATTTTTTTCTTAAGATATTTAAATAAGAATGGGAAATGGTAGCCAAGTCGAGTTTCTAACAAGTATACAAAATTTTTACTACTTGAATTTCTAAGCTTCATTTTTAAGTTTCAGATTTTATAGGTTTATTTGGAGTAAAATTTGAAATTAATTTAATAAAAATGAGAATAGTACTTACATTTTTTCTTTTGGCTACTTTAATCACAGGATCATTTGCCCAAACAAAACCTAAAACTCCTGTAAAAGCTAAGCCAGTTTCTAAAAGCACCAATACCTTTAAAATAGGATATATTTTTGAAGATTATATTTTTGAAAACTATGAAGAAGTAAAAAAGATAGACGAAGTAATTAAGAAAAAGCAAACTGATTTTCAAGAAGCCTATAATATTATGGCAATTGATTATCAAACTAAATATTTGGAATATCAAAATAGTATGAAAAATTTAGATTCAATGACGACAGAAAAATTGAATGATAAATTAAAGAATGTGCAAAATATTAAAGCTAGAGCAGATGATTTTCAGCGTCAGTCTGAAAAAGAAATTCAAAGTTTGTCAGGTGATGCAATCGCAAAGATGAAAACCAACATAAATGAAGCTCTAAAATTGGTAGCAAAAGAAAAAAATTATCCATTTGTATTAAATAGGAATAAGGCGGAAAGTTTATATAGAGGAGACAAAATGGTGCTTTATTATAATGATAAAGGGATGCACAATCTTTCTGATGCTGTTTTGATAAAATTAGGTTCTAAACCTCCGGTTTCGGTTGTGAAATAAGATTTAATTAATTTCATAGATATACTAAAGATGCGAAGGACTCAAGTGGTGCTTTTACATGGTTTTGGAGAAACCTCAGATATTTGGGAAGCGCTTATTCCAAAACTTTTACCTAACTGTGATTATATACGATTTGATTACTCTAAAATTACCTTTTGCAAATCTATAGAAGAATATGCTGATTGGCTTCATAGCAAAATAGAAGAGAATCATATTACTCGATTTGTATTAATTGGTCACTCAATGGGTGGGTATATTGGTATGGCTTATGCGGAAAAATATGGCAATTATTTAAGTGGCTTGGGTTTGTTTCATTCCACTTCTTATGCTGATACGGAAGCAAAAAAAGAGATAAGGGCAAAGACTGTAAAATTTATAGAAAAACATGGAACGGCAGAATTTATAGAAGATTTTTTGCCTAATATGTATAATGAAGATTTCAAACGAAGAAATAAAGTGTATATAGATAAGCAATTGGTCGATAATAAGCAATTGCCTGCACAAGCTTTGATTGTTGCTAGTAAAGCTATGGCAGAAAGGACAGACAGAAGAGAAGTTTTAAAATCTTTAGACATCCCTTGTTTGATGATAATTGGAGGGAAGGATAAATTTGTAAATTATGAGTCGTCTTTAGAGCAAATTTCTTTATTAAAAAATCCTTTTATTCTCATTCTTCATCCTATTGCACACGCCGGAATGGTTGAATCACCGGATAGTTGTGCCGCTGTTATTAATGAGTTTTTAGAAGTTTGTGATTAGAGACCAAAGGTTTCAAATGCTTCTTAGAACTTAGGTATCAATTTTATGATTCTACCAGGGCTTTCAACAGACACATAAATAAAACCATCAGGAGCTTGTTTAACGTTTCTTACTCTGCCAATGTTCTCTAAAAGTTTATAGGCATTTACTGTCTTGTCTTTGGCAATCTCTATTCTAGATAAATATCTTAAAGCCAAACCACCAGCCAAATAACTTCCTTTCCAGGAACCATATTTTTCGCTTGAAATATAGGCCAATCCAGAAGTTGCAATGGAAGGTGTCCACTGATGAGTTGGAGCAGTAATACCTGCTTTTAAAGGCGAGTTTGAGACGATTTTGCCGTCATAATTTACCCCATGTGAAACCAAAGGCCAGCCATAATTCGCTCCTTTTTCTATTAAATTTAACTCGTCACCTCCTTTTGGGCCATGCTCCGACTCCCAAATCTCTCCTGAATCCGTATTTAATACTAATCCTTGAGGATTTCGGTGACCAAAAGAAAAAATAGTGCTTGGAGTAGTATTGCCTGGCAAAATTGGGTTATCTGAAGGTATTTTTCCATCGTCCAACATTCTATGTACTTTTCCCCATCCTTCTTTAACATTTTGTGCATTTTGATTAG